>JAFTVH010000161.1 GCA_017465845.1 Lachnospiraceae bacterium
ATCGTTCTATTGTCTACGCATATCGTTTCAGATATTGAACACATTGCTGATCAGGTTCTAATGATGAAGGATGGACAGTTGATTTTTGAGGGAAAGTGGGACAATCAAAACGGTGATTTGGAAGAATTCTACTTGAAGCAGTTTGAGGAGGTAAGTGACAATGCATAATAATTTGGGAAGGCTATTTCAATTTGAACTGAAAAAGCTCGCTAAACGAAAACTTCTTTGGATTACTGCGCTGGTTTCTTTGCTCTGTATCGGATTCACAGTTACTTCCGGTCTGTTTGGTACCTATTACGTGGAGGGTGAACCTGTAGAAACCCACTATCAGATTTTTAAGACGGATCAGGTTTATAGAAAAGCCCTTTCCGGAAGGGACATCGACCAGAAGTTGATTCAGGAAACCGTGGATGCCTATATGCAGATTCCAGTGGGTGTAGAGCGATATACATTGACGCAGGAGTATCAAACTTATGCCCGTCCCTACAGCGATATCTTCAATCTAATCCGTTACTGGACTGGGATGGAGTTGGCGGATATTCGCAACTGGGAAGTAGATGAAGATACTTTGTATATAGCAAGAACTGAACTTCTGGAAAAGGAGTGGCAGGCAATTCCTTTGACCGAAAGCGAGAAGGAATTCTGGAGAAATAAAGAAAACCAGATGCAGATTCCATTTTCGTATCATTACCATGAAGGCTATGAAATTGCAATGGATTCCTTTTTGACTATCGGTGTAGTCATGCTGTTTTTGGTCGCAATATGCCTATCCAGTGTGTTTTCAGAGGAACATACCAGAAGAACTGACCAACTGATGGTGAGCAGTGCAAAAGGAAAAACGACTGCTTACTGGGCAAAGATATTAGCAGGGATTACTATCTCTGTAGCAGCTGCTACGCTTATGTCATTGACAACTATTTTTCTTTGTCTGAGTATTTTTGGTGCAGAGGGATTTGGAGCCCCGATGCAGATATACTTTACTACTTATTCCTATCCATTGACTATGGGAGAAGCCTGTCTTATTGCCTATGGGATTATAATTCTTACATCCAACTTAGCAGGCGTATTTGTCATGGTTTTGTCAGAGCTGCTTCACAGCGGAGTCGCCACATTGGCAATATCTTCAGGTCTCATTATTCTGGGTGGAATGATTTCTATGCCGGTACAATACCGTATTTTGGCTCAAATTTGGGATTGGTCACCGATGGCCTATCTGTCCACATGGAATGTGTTTGATCCAAGAACACTTACACTGTTCGGTCAGTGTTTTACATCCTGGCAGGTTGTTCCTGCGATATATATGCTGCTGAGTGTTGTATTGGCTGTTGGAGGAAAATATATTTACCAGAGGTATCAAGTTTCTGGAAGATAATATACCCAAGCAAAATCGAAATTTGTCGAACACGCGATACTTTTAGGTTCCCAGTGTGTCAAATTCTAAGTATATTAAATAAGTTAAGTAATCAAGGAAGCTGCCCTGTGGTAGTTTCCTTTTTATGTAGAACTAAACACTTTTTTGTTCGGGGGAGGTGCTCTTAGTTATACAATTAAAGGAATTTAAGTACATGTAGTGTACGAAAAAATATATAGCCAGATATGGCAGAAAGGATTATTTATGGCAAGAAATATGAGACAAGGTACATTGGTGCCGAATGAAGGAGCAGGAAGAATTGATATCCGCTTTTCTCCGGAAGAATACTATGGGGGACTTCATTGCGGAGAGACAATGGAGGTATTGATTGATGGGAAATGGATTCCTACCAGAATAGAAATGGATGATGATTGGTATCTGGTGGGAATACCGTATAGAGATCTGATAGGTCTGATTGTAAGAATTTAAGCTATTATGTGTTTGCAGCTTCATATGAGGCTGTTTTTTTATTGCAGAGGAAAGGAGGTGCTCTTGTGAAGTGCTTATATAAATATCAGTGGGTGAAGTTACAAAGAAATTATCTTCCTGAAGGAAAAGGGATTTTGGGCTATTGGGCGAAGCTGGCTGCATGTGCAGCATATCGCAAGGGTACAGCCTTTTACTGTGGCTATGAGAACGCTGTAGGCCCTGGAATGTGGTCCGGAGGTGTTACTGGTATAAAGAGTATACTGGGTGTGAAAAGCCGTTCTACAGCCTTACAGGTACTTCAGGAGCTGTCTGAGTTGGGATACCTGACTTATCATCTGGATCCTAAGACGAAGAAACTTAGTTTTCAAATTACGGACTGGGTAATGAACTGCTCAGGCGTAGATTGTATGAGCGGAAGTGTATACGCTACTACAGGCTATGGATTTTTGTGTATGCCCCGCAAAATCACAGAACGTCTGGTGAAGGCTGGAAGAGTATTTGAGGAAGCTGATGCCTGGATGGATTTATGGTGCCATACTGTTTCAGAAGATTCTTCGAATGTCTTTTCTGGAATGGCACCAGTTGTTCAGTACGGGAAATATGGGATTGTTTTAACATTGGAGAAATTAGGGCAACGCTGGGGCTTGGAGAAAACAAAGGTATGGAGATTCTTAAAAAAGCATGAGGATACTTTTTCTCTGTACCGTCTTCCGGGATCTTATGGTTGCTTGATTTTCAATAAGATGTATCCATCTGAAGAGGAGATCGTATTGCCGGATCAGGCTGAAGTTATGCGCATATTGGATGAAATACGCATTATGGGAGCAAATGCGCATAAAAAAGGGACTGATCATGAGCATATCAATCGGCTGGTGGCTTGGTATGGCAAGAGACTGGCAGGAAAGGAAACAAACCAAGAGGATGAAAATCGCGTTGCACTTTCGACACCTATAACGCGCGCGTATCTTTCTCATTGTAGGAATTGTGAGAATTGTAATTATGACTGCCAGAGTAGTATATATGTGAAATTACTTATGGAGTCCAATAAAGGTCACATAAGGGGTCCATGTGAGGCGGTGGATCTGTCAAAAATAGCAAAGGAGATTGTAGAATATGAGTATGCAGGATGAAATGAATACATATCAGCAACAGGAGGAGCGGATACAGGCACAATCAGATGCCTTTGTAGAACTTCTGACGAAACGGGGGATCCTTGGGGATCATACGATATCCAACGAAAAAATCAGAGCAGCACAGCAGGAACGGAGAAAAGCGTCCTACCACAACACGGAGATGCTGTTAAAACACTATCGTACCGTGGTCTGGCAGTTGGAAAGCCGTCCAGGTGTGATTGCAGCGGAGTTAGACCGCCCTTTTGACAGTATCGACCAGATGATCAAGCAGTTGGATGTGGATCTGGCAAGAGGTGACCGCAGGAGGGAGCACGAATTGGCCAGCGTACAAAAGTCCAGGATGTTGATCAATCGGGTTAATGAGGCGTTGACGGTGCTAAAGAATAAACCGGAAAATGGAGAGCGGTTATACGAGTTAATCTATCTGACCTTTATTACGCCTGAAAAATTAAGCCATAAAGAACTTTTGTATCGACTGAATATGTCGTCCAGAAGCTATTACCGGTTAAGAGAGCAGGCAATTACCATACTGTCCATCCGGTTATGGGCAGCACCAACCACAGAAGCAGATTTCTGGTTGGATATGCTGACTCTGTTAGAGAGTACTTAAGCAGTGGCAAGAATATGCCTATAAAAGGACGATTCTTTGCCGATGACACGCAAATTGAAAAATGTTATAGTGATAGTGTCCCAAAGTGGGCAGACCACAAAAGGACAATTCTTTAGATGCCGCATCCGAAGCACTCGAAGCTTTCTGGAGCGGTTTTTTTATTACCCAAAATGGAAGGAGGAATAGGCATGAGCAAGAAACAGAAAAAAGACAGATGGTGGGTTACGATGTACTGGTCCATGGTCGGTATGGTATCGGGGGCGATGCTTACACTGCAGCCGGTACTGGCGGCATCTACAACAATCTGGGATCGCTTCAGTTTGATCATGAAGGACATTTACGGACAGCTGGTTGGTATCAGTACGATTGTGGCGGTTACCGTGGCGTCTATTGCACTGATTGTCCGCATGGTATCCAGAAATCAGCGGTCTGTGGATGAGGCGACTGCATGGCTCAAACGAATTGTGGCAACCTGGATCATTCTCAATTCACTTGGCTTTGTTGTGGCATACTTACAGCCTCTGATTGCCGGTGGTAATTACAATCCTTAATCCCAGTCAGGAAGAATGGAGGTGATAACATTTGCTTGACTGGATATTTGAGGGGATTGTCACTTGGATCGCCAGTGTGGTATCGGAGCTGTTTGATGCGGTGTCAGGGCTGTTTCTCGATGCTCTGGGTACAGACATGACGGCGATGGAGGAGTATTTCCCCTTCGTGGCGAAAGCATTTGACATTATGCAGTATACTGCGTGGGCACTTTTGTTTTTGATTACAGTCTGGCAACTATTCCGGGTCTTTGGTGGCCCAATCAGTGAGGCAGAAAATCCTTGGACTCTGCTTGCAAGAAGCAGCATATTTGCACTTTTGATTGGTTATGCCAAACCGATCTTCCAGATGACACTGGATATTGCAAGAGCACCTTATTCCTCGCTTATGGATATTCCGATGGTGGGTGAAGACTTTACATTTGCCGGTGTCGGGCAGGTACTTGCAAATGGATTGACCACTCTTGTGGCGATGATATCCGTGGTCGGAACATTGTTACTGGTGATTTTGGAGATTGCACTTGGATGGAATTATTTTAAACTACTGCTGGAAACGGTAGAAAGATATATTGTTGTGGGAGTCCTTTGTTATACGTCGCCGCTGGCATTTTGTATGGGCGGATCGAAGGCTACCAATCCTGTGTTTAAGAGCTGGTGTCGCATGGTTGGATCCCAGCTTTTGCTGCTTGTTATGAATGTATGGTTTCTACGTGGCTTTAGCAGTTCTATGGGGCAGTATATTGCCAATGCAGGTGCTCTTTCAAGTGGACGGGGAAGCTTGTTTCTATGGCTTTTTTGTGCACTTGCTTTTCTAAAGACAGCTCAAAAGTTTGATAGTTACTTAGCTGCTATGGGGCTCAATGTGGCACAGACCGGTTCCAGTCTGGGTATGGAAATGCTGATGGCAACCAGAGTGCTTAGCGGGATCGGAAGCGGAGCAAGAAGTGCAGGATCAATCTTCGGAGGCGGAAATGCCGCTACTGCAGGAACAGGAGCAGCTTCACAGGGCTTTGCGGCCGGCTTTGCAAGTCGGTTCAAAGGAAATTCGTTTGTCCGGGACGCTGTGGTAGATGGCGGAACCAGAATGGGGGCTGGTGGAAGCATCGGCTTTATCGGAAGAGCTTTTGGCGGTATCGCTGCACGTAACGGAGCAACACTTACTGGAGAGTCGATTTCTTCGGTTGCGACAAGATTACCCAATGCATCCGGTAGTATTGCCGGGGACATTGCAGACAGAAGTCTTGAAAACTATATGCCACATATAAGTGGCTATCAGTTATCCAATACGCAGATTAGTGGTGGACAGATCAGTACCAGAGCTACAGGCCCGGATGGGAGAGAAAGTGATGTATCACTGTATAACGCATCACAATTTGAAAGACCGGATGCTCCTCATAGCACTGTGACAGCATCTGATGGAAGTACCTGGTATCAAATGGCCAGCGGGGCCGGAGCAGGAACCTTTTATGATGTCCCCGGATTCCAGGGAAGTCCGGAGGAAGCCGGTATGGTTGCTGCGGCATTTCCAGATGCAGCGGAGCAGACGATGCTTCGTACCGTAGGAGAAGGGGTACTGGAAGCTACAGATGGAGACGGATCCTCCTTGTGGTATAACAGTGCATATTATGAAGAACCAGAGGCACCGCACACAATTATGCAAGCCGCCAATGGCGTGGATTGGTACGCAATGCAGCAATCCGGAGTTGCGCCTGAGTTTGATACAGATGGATCTGCTCTTGCATATAATCAAGCCCAGTTCCAGAACTTCATGCCTGGGTATGAGCAACAGGTATCCTCTGTGGATGGTACGAACCGAAACGAAGGAAACTTTGAAGTACGTCATGCGGATGGTTCAGGTACGATGTTCTATGACACCACACAATTTGCTTCTCCTCGTGGAGATTATCAGGTATATGAAGATACAACAGGACATCAATGGTATGCAATCCGTGGTGAAGCTGCGGTGGATCAGAAGCCGGTATATGAAGACGGAAAGCCGGTCTATGATGAAAAGGGCTTACGGACTGTTGCTGTAGAAACCGTAAGATATAAGAACACACCATCCAGATATGGCGAGGTGAAGAGTCGTAGGATGGAAATACGGGCACCCAGACGGAGACGATAGTCTGAAATGTAAGATAGGAGGTGGAAGGAGTGGCTGGTCCGCAGAATCAACAGATGGGAGACGGATCTGATAATTATGGTCAGGCGGCGGGCCAGATGGCAAAGGCTGCAAAACAGGCTGGACAGGAAGTGGCTAAAAAGACCGCTGAAAAAGGCATTGAAGCAGGTGCTAATGCAGCCGCAGCAACGGTGAAAGCCGGGGTGGAAGGAGGAAAGGCAGTTGCTGAGATTGCAGCCGGGACAGCGGCTGGAGGCCCCTGGGGAGCTATTCTGTCAGCTGCCTGGTCGCTTCGACATACGCTTTATAAAGTGCTGATATGCCTGTGTTTGGGGCTTTTATTCATGATTGTGATGATTGTATCACTGCCATCCATTGTTACGGAAAGCATTTTCGGACTGAATGGTACGCAGCCGGTACAGGGAGCAACTTTGATGGTATCCTATACCGAGTTATCGGAGCTTGTTTCAGAGGTTGTAGATGATGGATATGAGAAGTCTTTACTGGAAGTAGAAAAGATTATCAAGGATGGTGGCTATGACTACGATTTGTCCATGGAGGCACTGGTTAACTACGCACAAAGCTCTGCAGGCTATGATGTGAGTTACATTCTGGCAGCATATTCTGCATCTCTACAGCAAAAGGGAACCAGTAAGGATGATATGAAATCAAAGATGGATAAAGTTGCTAAGGACATGTTTCCGGTGTCCCATATAGAAAAGCAGAAGGAACGGACGATTCCACTTACCTATCAGACATACAAACCTGTAACGGTTACGATCGTTACAAAAGCTTCCTTGATCGGTATTGTAAATGGTGTACCGCAAGTGAAATATGATCTTTCCAGCGGAACCTATTACGAACCGGACGGAGAAGCTACCAGTGAAAGTGAGATTACGGTAGATGATTATAAGGCAGTAACACTGGTAACACCGGTGTACTCCGGAGGCAAAGTATCCGGTACGCAAACGGAAACCTATTATGAGCCGGACGGTGAAGTGACTCTGACTCCAGAGACAGAGATAATCACTTATGCGGAATGCACCATTCATCCATTTGATGAGGCAGTCATTGTGGATGCCTTTGATCTGGATCTTACTACCGAATATGATTTGTTTGGCATTACCTATGGGGAAGCCATTCAGAATATGGCAAATGCTTTAAAGCGGACACTTTATGGGACGCTTGGAAGCGGAGAAGCTGTACCGCTGACCGATGCGGAACTGGTTTCATTTGTGGAGGGCCAGGGACTTAGTGAGGAAAGAAAAAGCATCCTTACAAATGCCTTGTCGCTGGTTGGAAAAGTTCCTTACTTTTGGGGTGGCAAATCGGCTCCCGGTTGGAATGATGAGTGGAACACACCAAAAGTGGTGACAGCAGCCGGTTCCAGTTCCAGTGGCACAATCAGGCCTTTCGGGCTTGATTGCAGCGGATTTACCGATTGGGTGTATCAGACCGCCCTTGGAATGAGTATTGGTGTTGGAACAGAATCACAGTGGAACAACAGCAGAGAGATTCTTGAGTCAGAGTTGATTCCCGGTGATCTTGGTTTTCTGCAGGCACCATCGGAAACTTCAACCAATCATGTGTTGATATATGCGGGAGTAGGAGAAGGCGGTGAACAGTTATGGGTTCATTGTGAGAGTGGAAATGGTGTGGTATTAAACTCACCGGATTACGTTACTTATTACAGGAGAATCAGTAGTCTGGCTGAGTAATTATGAGATTACAGGAGGGATGTGAACAGGTTGGAAGACAAAGAATATAGCAACATATATGCGATTCCTGCAAACTATACGGATTCGGGAAAACTGCTTGGTGGAATGCTGGAGACCAGAAATGCAATAGAAACATTGCTTTTGGTTATCCTGTTGGGGTATCCGGAATTGTTCTGGATACCGGTATCAACATCCATCCGGATCGTGATTATGACAGTCACACTGATTCCGCTTGCAGTTGTTTCCATGATGGGAATTGATGGGGACTCGCTATTTCAATATATCGGTCACATGGTCCAGTATCTGTTTCGTAAACGGAAATTACATATGAGAAGGGTGGGATACAAATATGACCAGAGCCAGCTCAAAAAGAAGAAAAAAAGCAAAACCAGAAAAGCTTGAGTTTGTGCAGGATTTTCTGCCGATTAAGAATATCGCTCACGGCGTGATCGAAACGAAGGACGGTAGATATATCAAGATCCTGGAGATTGAACCAATCAATTTCATGCTCCGATCAGATGAAGAACAGTATGGTATCATATCATCCTTTGCAAGCTGGCTGAAGATCTCGCCGGTGAAGCTGCAGTTTAAGAGTTTTACCAGAAAAGCTGATTCAGACAAACATATTGCGATGGTTCGAAAAGAGCTGGAATTAGAGGAAAATGAAGCCTGTAGAAAGCAGGGAGAAGGATACATCCGGTTTATTAAGGATGTGGGAAACAGAGAAGCGCTTACAAGGCGCTTTTTTTTAATCTTCCAGTATGAGGAAGTACACCGAGGGGACGATGAAGATCCAGGACAGGTTTACAGCACCATGCAGACAGTGGAACAAAATGCCAGGGCTTATTTTACCCAGTGCGGCAATACCATTGTGCAGCCAAAGGATCCTGATGAAGCGACTGCAGAGATTCTGTATATGTTCTTTAACAGAAGATCCTGTGTGGAAGAGACATTTTCAAGCAGGGTAAACCGTGTTGTGGTAGATACCATGGCTTCCAAAGGAAAGATAATCGGAATTGATCCGATCCCGCAGATAAAGATGTCTCATTTTGTGGCACCCAGAGGAATTGATTTTACGCATCATAATTACATCGTGATGGATGGTCTTTATTATTCCTTCCTGTACATCAAAGGGAATGGGTTTCCGGGCCGGGCAAGGGCCGGCTGGATGTCATCTCTTATCAATGCAGGGGAAGGGATCGATGTGGATGTGTTTCTGCGGCGTGAAAACCGCAGCAAGACCATTGATAAAGTGGCACAGCGTATCCGCCTGAACAGGACAAAGATAAAAGGCATGCAGGACACTTCCACAGATTATGAAGAACTGGCAAACTCGATTCAGGCAGGATATTTTATCAAGAACGGCATTGCAAACAACAATGAAGATCTGTTTTACCTGTCAGTATTTATAACCGTTTCTGCGAGAACTTATGAGGAATTATTATGGCGGAAACAACAGATGATTGACATGTTAAAGTCCATGGACATGTATGTGAGTGAGTGCCGTTTTCAACAGGAATCTGCGTTTCGTGCGGTTATGCCATTTTTACAGATTCCGCCGGAACTGGAAAAGAAATCCCAGAGAAATGTGTTGACCAGTGGTGCGGCTAGTACCTATATGTTTACCAGCTTTGAGATGTCAGATGATTCAGGCGTACTGTTAGGAGTTAACAGGCATAACAACTCTTTGTGTATCATCGATCTGTTTGATACCAAGAAAAATAAAAACGCAAACTTAAACCTGCTTGGTACCAGTGGTGCAGGAAAGACATTTACCCTGCAGCTATTGGCTCTTAGGATGCGAATGAGAGGTATCCAGTGCTTTATCCTGGCACCGATTAAGGGACATGAGTTCCGTAGGGCCTGCAATAAAATCGGTGGGCAGTTTATACGGATTGCACCGGGATCTCCGCACTGTATCAATATTATGGAGATTCGTCATACGCTGGCTCCGGAAATGGAGCTGATCGATGAAATGGATTACAGTGATATGGACTCCATGCTGGCAAGAAAGATCCAGCAGCTGATGATTTTCTTTTCGCTGCTGATACCGGACATGACAAATGTGGAAGAACAGCTTTTGGATGAGGCATTGATTAAGACATACGGAGAATTTGGGATTACCCATGATAATGCTTCACTTTATGAGGACATGTCCTCCATACCGCCGAAAATAAAAAAAATGCCTATTCTGGGGGATTTACATAGACACTTGTTAGAAAACCCGTTGACAGAGCGTGTGGCGGTGATTGTGAGCAGATTTGTGACGGGTTCAGCGCAGTCATTCAATCAGCCAACCAATGTAGATCTGTCCAATAAATATGTGGTTCTGGATCTGAGCGAATTAAAAGGGAAGCTTCTGCCCGTGGGAATGATGATCGCTCTTGACTATGTTTGGGACTGTGTCAAAGCGGACCGCACCAAAAAGAAAGCCATCATGATTGATGAAATCTGGCAACTGGTAGGAGCTGCATCCAATAAGCAGGCTGCAGAGTTTTGCCTGACTATATTTAAGACCATTCGTGGGTTTGGTGGTGCGGCGATTTCCGCAACACAGGACTTATCGGATTTCTTTAGTTTGGAGGATGGTAAGTATGGCCGGGCAATTGTCAATAACAGTAAGAACAAAATCATCCTGAATCTGGAGCCGGACGAAGCCAGATATGTGCAGGATGTCTTAAAGCTTACCAAAACGGAGATGCGATCCATTACCCGGTTTGAGCGGGGAGAGGCACTGGTGTATTCCAACAATAATAAAGTGCCTGTGGTAATCAAAGCGTCTAAAGAGGAACAGGAATTGATCACAACAGATCGGGCAGAACTGGAGGCAATTCTGAAAGAAAGACAAAAACAAAATGCGCAAAAAGCTTGAAATGCGCATAAGTAACTCAATGCGCACAATTTGGAGGTGAAGATGTGCTATTACAGGAGGAACAGTATGTGGTCAAATGGCTGTCGCAGTATGGGGCCCTGCCAAAATCACAGATTATCCGCATGCTGCAAAAACCGCCCCGTACTGCAGATAAGATTCTGAAGAACTTGAAGAAACAGATGCGGATATCGGATGTAGGCGGTGGTTACTATTTGGGAATAGATTCTATGTGCCAACCGGACCAAAGAACGATACTTGCTGTCTGGGTTCTTTTGAAGTTCATCGACTATGTAGAACCGATGGCTCATTATCCGGCAGTATATCCATCTCAGATCTTTTTTCTGAAGGAGAACATGGGGTATGAAATTGTGGTGTTGTATGAAGGAGAGTCCAGCAATTTAAGACTTTTACAGCCACAGGATGACTTGAAATACATTATCATCCTGCCACATATTTCAATGGCGGCACAGTTAAAGCTGCCAAATGCCCCATGCTTGTTTGCAACAGTAGATTTTTGCGGGAAAGAGGAACCAGAAGTATATTTTTATGCACAGGAGGATGCGAATGGAAATTAATCCTATCTTTCTAAAAACACTGGATAAAGCGGCATCTGCTATCGAAAAAGCAGATGAAATTGCACTTACGGTAAGATGGTTTTATGTGGATGGAAATGCGAAGGAGACATACGAGCAGGCAATGAAGCTGGAAGAACAGGTAGAGAAGCTGGTGTTGCTTACTCGTGCTTTGCCGGCGTATACAGGAGCTCCAGAAGCACATGACAGGGTAGAAAAGATTATTGCACAGATCATCCCGGTAGAGATTGGTTTTACAAAAGAAGGCTGGTTTGCTGTAAGTCTGCCTATGCTGCTTCCGAAAAAATCTTCCGGGTCCGCAGATTACATCCGATCTTTTCTATACCCTGCGATGCGGCGATTCTTTTTGAATAAGCCACCGGTTCGCTACCGGGATTGTGTTTTGATCTACAGGCATGTATATGATAAAAAAAGACCGGAAAGACAGATGCGGGATCATGATAACATTGAAATCAATATGGTTTCAGACACTATAGCAATGTATGTCATGCCGGACGACGGACCTTCCAACTGCGCCCATTACTATGTAAGTGCTGCGGGGAACGATGAAAGAACTGAAGTATATGTGGTGCCAAAGAGCGAATTTCCATTGTGGCTGGCCAAGGAGCAAAGCATCCCGCAGGAAGGAGTAAAACTCTATGAAAACAGGAGAGAAATGTGGAAAAAAGATATGTAAAAACAGCCATGCAGGGAGGCTGAAAAAAGGCATATCTAAGAAAGTGTCTCTAGGTCCTGTATTTGCTGGCTTTTTCCCACCTTTGTCCTATGGAAATTCCGACAAAGAGAGCAGTCATGATGTCGGAAAATCTTACATGCGGAGGTGTTAAGAAATGCTGTATTTCCGCATGGGCAGTCAGCTGCACAGATTGGTTACAATGCTTTCCGTGGTGGGAGAATTCCCGATGTGTTCGCTGTATCTGTTAGGGAATGAACGTGTTTACAAAGCACTGGTTCATAAACTGACAAAGCAGGAAACATTCCGTAATTGCATGACGGGAGAAGAACTCACCTGCAGGTTGTATACTGTGACAGGAAAAGCAAAGTCAAAATCCCTCCGGTTGTATAAGGGGGCGCTTCCCATACTGAACTGGCTCCATCCGGATGCTTACCGGTATTATATGACATCCTTTTGGAATCATAGATTCCCGGGCGATTTAAGTCATCGTGAGAGGAATCACAGAGTGGCGGAAGCGGTTGCATTCTGTATGCGTGTCAGACTGGAATTCAGGCAATACATGCTGCCCACCCTTCAGAACCAGGACCGGTTAGAAATATTACCGGATACTCCCGTTTTTTATCAGTCTAAGGATCTGAAAAGAATCGGTGACAATGAGATGAACAAAACCATGTTTACCCGGCTGGTAGGGGCACTATTTTGCGGAAACAGCTGTTATGCGATATACAATACCAGAAATGCTGTTATGAAATGGTCGGGCATGGGTGAGTTTAAGACACTGCATCATTTGCTTGAGGTCGGAAGACTGAATGGGAAGATTACCAATATCGATTCGGCTCTGCTTATCGGCGAAGATTACAGCGTAGCCATGGATACTCTTATAGAATCTGGAAAGAACCGCAGGCTGGAATTTCGGTTTGATTCCATATACCATCATATTCATTTTGTACCTATGGATGAATCGGGCATCCGGCTTTTCCGGATCATGATTCTGCCAGACTGGAAAAACCGTCTGTTAGATCTGATGTTTGAACCGGAAAGCAGATCCTACGGTCAGGGCTATTTTGAGTATGATGCTTACATAGATGGGGTATATATCTTTTCACATCTGGACAGCGACCTTGCGAGACTGATGAGATTTCGCGAAGCAGTTCAATCTCAGTATGAGAGATATGAAGTAGTTTGCTTTACCCACCAGAGGACCTTTGTTCGGGAATACTTGGGAGAGGGAGTAGGAATTAAGACGATTGATTTGGACACAGTGGAAGCTGCACTTGGTCCGGAAAGGAGGAGCGTGATTGAATGTTAAAAGAAGGACAATACTGATCAGTGCGCTGGTCATACTGGGATGCGCAGCATTCCTGTATCTAAGTGGAGCACTTGGCCAGCTGTTAACCAATTATACGGTTTGGATGAAATCGGATGGTATCAGTGGACAAGCCATGATGAAGCCGGTTGATTTGAAGCCTTTTATCTGTATTGCCCATGCTTTTTCGCCAGCTGGCTTCAAGGGAATGTTATTGATTCTGTTCATTAGTGCAGCGATTTTCTTATATGTCAAATTTCATGATCGCTTTGATAGTAATGAATATGATCCAAGAGGATTCGCAAAGAGTAAATCCGGAATCTACGGAACCGCATCCTGGATGAGTGAGAAGGAGATGCATGAAGTGCTGGAGGTCTCAAATGTGGACCAGGCACAGGGCACAGTATTAGGAGAATATAAAGGAAAAGCAGTCTGTATGCCAAAAGACACCAGACTCAACCGGCATATTGTGATCTTTGGTGCATCGGGTACCATGAAGAGCCGTGCCATTATCCGGAATGCATTGTTCCAGGCCATCAAGCGAAGTGAGTCTGTCATAATCACGGACAGTAAAGCAGAGATGTACGCGGATACCGCTGAGCTGTTCCGCCAGAGTGGGTATGACGTAAAGGTATTTAACCTGGTAAGCCCGGAGCATGGTGATTCCTGGAATTGCATGGCAGATTTGTCCGGGGATACGCTGATGGCACAGGTTTTGACTAATGTTATTATCGGCAATACCAGTTCGGGAAAAGGTGATCACTTTTGGGATAACGGCGAGGGAAACCTGTTGAAAGCCCTGATCCTTCTTGTGGATCTGGATCGAAGCAGGAGCCCGACAGAAAAGCATCTATCTGCAGTATACCAGCTGTTAACTCGTAATTCAGAAAGACAGCTTACAGCTATGTTTGAAAAGCTGCCCATGGATCATCCAGCAAGAGCTCCCTATAATTTATTTGCCCAGTCTTCGGATACGGTAAAATCCGGCATCATACTGGGATTGGGAACCCGCCTTCAGGTGCTGCAGAACAAAGCGGTCCAGAATATTACAAGTCGGTCTGACATAGATCTTTCAGCACCAGGGAAAAGAAAATGCGCTTATTATATCATCTTAAGCGACCAGGATACAACGATGGCATTTTTGTCGTCGTTATTTTTTTCCTTCATGTTTATCAGACTGACCCGCTATGCGGATTCCCAACCCGACGGGCGCTGCAATGTGCCCGTAAACTTAATCTTAGATGAGTTTAACAACATAGGCAGAATCGGCGGAGCAGAAGATGGATCCGATTTTGCGAGGAGCCTTTCTGTGGTGCGCTCCCGTGATATTAGGGTCATGATGGCAGTCCAAAGCTTGGGGCAGTTACAGAATCGGTATGGCAACAATCTTTGGAGTGAGATCATCGGTAACTGTGATATCCAGTTGATGCTGGGGTGTACGGATGATGTTACTGCAGAATATTTTTCGGTTCGTTCCGGAGATATCTCTGTACAGGTAAATTCAACCATGACCGTAAGGCAGACGATTGCATTAGCCCAGGTGATTCCCCAGTATCGTCATACAGAGGGACAGGGAAAGCGTAGGCTTCTTACTCCGGATGAAGTGCTGAGGCTTCCGAGTAATGAGCTTTTGTGCATTATCAGAGGCTGTAACATGTTAAAGCTTGAGAAACTGGACTATGTGAAACATCCGATGTCGAAACAAATTATGAAAGCATCTGTTATGGATTATCACCCGGTACCGGAAGATTACTATACTCCCCAGACTGAGCCGGAACCAATAGAGGTGAATCAGGAGCCGGCCAAACCTAAAAAGACGTTATATAATCTGGCAAGGGTACCGGAGGATTTCTGAATATGGTTTTCAAGTATCTGCATATAAAAAACATATGCAGATACTAAAGACGAATGAGAAGATTTTTGCGATTTTCTAAAAGTCCCTCATTTTTTTGTAATATATATTGCATAAATCCCTCATCTTTTTGCGAATGAAGACGATGAATACAGAAGAATCATTTGGGAAGTCTATTTCCATCATATTTGATGGAATCTCCATCATCAAGTGAGCAAATGATGGAGATAGAAAAAGTCGAAAAGCATTGATGATAAATAATTACGATTATTGTTGTAAATACATCGATAAATATGTCGACATAATATTGACATTTCTGTGAGAGTTGACGTATAATATGATTGAAAAGAAGTAAGCTATTATCTGAAGGAGGTTCGGATTATGAGTGAAATGTCAGTTATGGGAATGATGAAAACAATAATTCCAATTACACGTTTTAATAGAGGTGAAGCTAATCGTATTTTTGATGAAGTGGAATCTTCAGGAACAAAAATCGTAATGAAAAATAATCAACCGGCTTGTATACTTATGTCCCCAGGGCAGTATGAGTCTTTGATGGAGATGCTTTCTGATTATATTTTACGAGAGGAGGCACAAGCACGAATGAGTAATTATGACGCAAAGGAAAATAAATCTCAGCTGGAAATGATGGAGGAACTTGGTATTACTCAGGAAGATTTAGATGCTGTAGATGTAGAGATTGAATAAGGAGCTGCGTATATGAGTTGGAATATTGAGTATATAAAGGAAGCGCAGCGAGACTTGAAACGTCTTGATCCTTATAATCGAAAGCTGATTTTAAAGGCAATTGCAAAAACGGCGGAGCGTCCGCTTCCACCTCCAGATGGAATTGGTAAACCATTAGGAAATCATGCATCTTCCAAGTTGAGTGGTTATTACAAAATCAAATTGAAAGACTTAGGATATCGTGTAGTGTATCAATTGGTAATGGATGGAAATACGATGCGGATCATAGTGATATCTATCCGAGATGATGAAGCTGTATATAAGGAAGCAGAGAGAAGAATAGCAGCAATGATACAATCAAATAATGATTAAGTAAAGAAAACACCTCACATGGGGTGTTTTTTTCATGCAAAAAAAGAAGGAGGTAAATAAGTATGTTAATGAATGCACCAAATCAAGAGATTTCAGAGAACGCTGGAATTCAAACTGGACAGGAAAACCCTGAGTTGGAGGAGATGCTTCGTCTGGACCAGGAACAGGAAGCGGCAGTTTCCCAGACTGACTCTCAGATAGAGCAAACGGTCTCGCCTTCAGATGACCCACAAGCTGAGCATCAGGAACAGGATGGGAATGGTCAGACTGACTCTGGAATGAATCAGGATCAGCTTACCGGTGATGGGTCTGAAGGGGATTCTCCCCAGACTGAAGTGAAACAAACAAGAAAGACTCGAACGCGTAAGAAGACCGAGCAAAATCAAACTCAGTCTGACACAGAGGATAGTTCTTCCGGCGAACCGTTGGCGCCTGGCGTCGAAGAGGGCCCTAATACCAAAAGAAAACGTACTTACACCAAACCCAGTTATTCCATTTTGTCCATTGATGAGCGCCCCAGCGTTGAAACCGCTGCAGATAAAGCAAAGAATGATTTGCTTGATTTGCTGGAATCCCAAAAGACAGGACGTATCTTATCCGGCACCATTCAGGGAATTGAAAGGCCGGCAGATAACCCAGCCCGTTCTCTGGCAGTCATTTATCATGGTGAGTTTAAGATCATCATTCCTGCAGAGGAAGCGGTGGAGCCGCCAGATGATTTCCGGGGAAGGCTTCCGGAGGATGTACTGCACTATATGCTGACAAAGAGACTGGGAGCAGAAGTGGATTATATTGTAAAAGGTATGGATCCAAAAGCAGGCCTGGCAGTGGGCAGCCGCCTGGAGGCCATGCGTGCAAAGCGCAAACAGTATTATTTTGGCGCAGACCGGGATGGCAATAACTTGATCCACTCAGGGATCTGTGCGGAAGCAAGAGTCGTATCCGTAATCCGGGCAGGAATCTTTGTGGACCTGTTTGGTTTGGAGGTATATATACCGCTTCGGGAATTAAGTTACCAGCGACTGATGGATGCTGCAGGTTATTTTCAGCCCGGTCAGCGAATCTTAGTTAAGATTCTTGAGGTAGACAGAAGCGACCGAAATCAGATTAAGGTTACTGCTTCCGTGAAGCAGGCAGGAGAGAATCCCTATGAGCAGGCACTTAAGAAATATACAGAAGGGAACCGCTATGTTGGTACAGTCAGCATGGTAGATACCAACGGAGTGTTTGTTGCTTTGGATGGAGGCATAGATTGCCTTTGCAGTTACCCGAAAAGGGGACGTCCGCCCAGAGGAGCAAGAGTAACAGTCCGTATCCTTGGTATTAATCATGAGACAAACCGGATCTGGGGAGCAATCACACATATTGCTGCAGCAAGATAAGAGAGGAGGAGACATTTGAACCATTTGGAACTGAGTGTGACGGAGCAGAAGCGTCGTAAGGAAATTGTAAAACATGCAAGAGGAATTGTATTAAAAGAAATGGTTGTGGAAGCATGTGATGAAACATCGTTGATGCTCACGTATAGAGGGTATTATCTGCAGATCTCATTTTCAGAACTTCATCCTTTGATGGTGTTTTGTCTGGCTAAAGCATTGCCCAAAGCAGGGCTTAACAGGCAGTGTCAGGTGATCAACGAATTGAATCTGCACAGTGTACTGGGAAGCCATGCGATTAACAATGACATTGGTTGCTATTCTTATAGAGCAACCCACTGGCTTGATACACAGGTGGACATCAGCCGTTTTTATGAAATTCTGGACCGGTGCGTGGAGGAAGCACAGCGAGGATACTTAAAACTGGCAAGTTGATGTTGTATTTCGCATGAGCTGTTCGTGTAATTAGGTAAAATCGGAAAAGGAGAAACCATAATGAAACGATACGCTATATTGTTCATGGCACTTACAATGTTTGCTTTAACCGCATGTTCTAAGGAAGCTTCGAGTGAGGAGACCAGGGAATCTAAGTCCGCATTTACTTCTCAGGAGCAGAGAAAGGACCAGGAGGTGGTAAAAGAGCAAGAACCCAGTAACACTTCTGCTTTAAAAAACGAGGATGCAAAAACAGCTACGGAAGAATCAAAAGTGGCAGAAAAGCAGGAGATCGAGAACGGGAAACAGGAATCGAAGGAAAAAGCAGAATCTAAGGAATCTGATGGGAAGGATAAAGAGTCTTTAAAACAGGAATCCGAGAAAAATAATAGCAGCGGATCAGAAAAGACTGATAAATCCAAGGAAGGAAATAACGTGAAGCCTACAGAAACTCCTGTGAAGGTTCCGGAGAAGCCTACAGAAACACCGTCAGTAACGGAAAAGCCGGAGGTTACACCGGAACCGACCCCGGAGCCTACACCGGAACCGACGCCTGAGCCTACACCCGAACCGACCCCGGAGCCTACGCCAGAACCAACACCGGAGCCTACTCCAGAACCAACGCCCGAGCCTACGCCAGAACCGACTCCAGAACCAACTCCAGTTCCTACCCCGGAGCCGACACCAGAGCCGCCCGCTCCAGAGGTGACTCCGGATACTGGTGAGCAACAGCCGCAGGAACCATCTGCACCTGCCGTACCGGAAGTTACAGCTGGTTTTGATGCGGGGATGGCCAGTGAGCTTGTGGCTCTTGTGAATGCAGAGCGGGAAGCAAGAGGAATCGGTACGGTGAGTGTCAAAGACAGTCTGGTAGCGAAAGCAGAGGAAAAAGCGTTAAATGGAGGCAGCGGAAGTGGTGTGATATCATGCCGTGGAACCGGTGCAACCAGTGCTGCTATAGTGGTTGAAAGCTGGAAAAAGGATTGGCCGGATGGCACCTGGATGACTACCAACTGGAAATATGTTGGCATTGCATGTTATGTAGATGGAGGTACCTATACCTGGGTTGCAGTGTTTGGTGCCTATTAACAACTGAATATGGAACTTATAAATAAGGACACTCGAAAGGGTGTCTTTTTTTGAGCAAAAAATATGGAGGTTATGATGACTAAAAAGAAAAGATGTAGAGTCTTAAGTTTTTTGTTAGCTGTCGTAATGATGGCTTCCTCTTTTGTGTCCAATGCCCCTGTTGTTTTCGCGCAGGAGCCTGAGCTGACTGAGCATGGGATATCTGTCTTAGAGGCCGAGTACGGTACTGTCACAGTTAAGGACGAACTGAGTATGGCAGTGGCAGGGACAGAAGTGCATGTTTTTGCACAGGCACAGGAGGGATATAAGGTAAATCAGATCCTTGTCAATGGTGGTGATGTGGAGATTACTCAGATTACTGATAGTGAAAATGAATATCAGTTTATGATGCCGGATTCAGACGCACAGATCCAGGCAGAATTTGTAAAGGAGGAAGTGGAAGGTGAAACTGAAGATGAAGCTTCCTTACAGGATTCCCAGGACATTACGGATCCGGTACCGGTGGAAGATGAAACTTCCGAAGAGGAAGAGGCACCAGTAGGAACCGTATCCGGGAATGATATTTCTGAAACCGTATCCGGAGGCGATGTGCTGGTGGATCCTACGGAAGAATCAACAGAAGTTACAGAGCCAGAGGTTGATGAGCCGGCAGAGAAAATAACCGGTGTTTACTTTGAGTTCCAGGACACTGCAGAGATTCTTGAGCTTGCAGAAAATGGTCTTGATCTGGAAGATTTCTTCCAGTATTCCATTTGGGGATTTTTGGATATTGAAGACCTTCGCTATCTGGTTGCCAATCAAATGGAGCTGGAGGATCTGTTTGATGTGATTGAAGGAGAGATTCCTGCAGCATCCGAAGAGATTCAGACGATGGTTGAAAAGTACCAGGAGCGTTTTATGCCGCGTATGAGAATATCTACGTTTGCAACAAGGAATGCGATTACATCCCCAACAGCAACCGTTTCTATTACTGGGAATGTTTCTGATTCCAGACTGGGAACGATCTCTGCATTCGGCGGTGGTGATCATGGTAACATGTTAAGAATTACATTGGATGGCTATTCTGCATTCTGCGCTCAGTATGGTGCATCCTGTCGCTCCGGTATGACCTATACGAAAGTAACCGGTGATGAGATCGGTATTGACAGAGGACAGCAGTACCTGTTGTACCGTATCATTGGGTGGTATTACGAAGCACAGCAGATCAATGATAATACCGGTAACTATGCCATCACGCAGGCAGCTGTATGGCTGGTAAGAAATGGCCAGTGGAGTGATGCTGCGACTATGGCTGCTGCAATTAAGCCTATGATCGAGAAGGTGCTTGTACTGGACGATGCTACAAGCCTTGCGCTGTTTGAAGGTATGGCAAACTGGGTAAATGATGAGAACAACCAGCCCCAGGTAGGTATTGATTTCTGGTACAATGGCCCGAATCAGTATCTGGTTACCGTAGGTGGTGATACTTATATTGAGACAGAGGACCCGGAATACTCAGCTCATGTGAAAATCTATAAGACAGATGCTGTAACCGGAAATGGAATCAATAGTGATGCTCAGTTTAAGATTTATACAGAAGACGGAACAGATACCGGTGCTACATTCAGTAAATCCGGTCATGTATATACTTCTTCCACACTGATCAAGGATGAAGAGCACAGCACTTTTTATGTACAGGAAGTTGGCGTGCCATCCGGTTATCTGGGAGATGGTGGAAAGTATTATTTTACCATTGAAGATGGCGATAACGATGCAGAAAAAGTGATTACCAATAATGGCAGTTCTTTTGCCAACAATCCCATGTGGGTTCAGGTAACGCTGACCAAAACAGACGCTGTTACAGAAAAGCATCTGGAAGGCGAAGCAAAATTTATTGTTGGATCAGATCGTGGTAATATGAGCCAGACCGTTACTTTTACCAAGCAGGCAAATGGAACATACCTTTCCAGTAAGGTTTATTATAACGAGTCAAACCAGGGCCAGTTCTATTTGCAGGAAGCAAAAGCTCCCACGGGCTATAACACAGACACACAGAAGTATTATTTCACTGTGGATGCAGGTAGTCATGGAACAACAAAGACCATTACCAACAATGGTGTGGATTTTGAAAACCAACCATACTGGATTCAGATTTCTATTCCGAAGGTGGATGCCGTAACCGGTATGGCACTGGAAGGGAATGCCGCATTTATGGTAGCTGCAGAATCTGGTAATTTGAGTGTTCCGGTTTATTTCCAGAAACAGGAAGACGGATCCTACCTCTCCAGTAAGATCTTTTATAATGAGTCTAATCTGGGAAAATTCTACGTGCAGGAAACAAAGGCAGTAGAAGGATATGAGCTGGATTCCAAGAAGTACAGTTTTACCATTGAAGAGGGAGACCATGGGAAGACCAAGAAGATCACCAACCAGGGTGAAGTTTTTGGCAACCAGCCTTTCTGGGTACAGATTCTGGTTCCTAAGACTGATTCCGAAACCTTGAATGCGATTGCAAATGATGCACAGTTTACGGTTACTGCTTTAAACGGCACATTGAGTCAGCCTGTGACCTTTGAAAAGAATACAGATGGCTCTTATCTTTCCAGCAAGGTATATTACAACGAATCCAATAAGGGACAGTTTTATCTGCAGGAAACCAAAGCACCTGAAAATTACTATGGCGACTGGGCAGATGAAGAGGCGTCCAAAATAGCAGGAAGCAATACCAACAAAGAGAAATATGCATTTACGGTAAGCAAGGAAACCCACAAAAAGACACTTACGATCACCAACCAGGACGAATTCTTTACCAATGAGAGAGTCAAAGGAACGGTTACCGTTTCCAAGATCGATGTGGAAGCCGGAAAATATGTAACCGGCGATATCGCTCATGGTGATGCATCTTTGGATGGTGCGGTATACGGTCTGTATGCCAAGGAAGACATCCTGTATCCGGATGGTACCAGTGGCGTGAAATATCCGAAAAATGCACTGGTAGTACAGGGAACAATCCAGAATGGGAAGCTTACCTGGGAGGATCTGTATCTTGGTTCCTATTATGTGAAGGAGATTACACCTCCTACCGGATACCTGAAAGATACCAAAGAATATCCGATCACATTAACCTATGAAGATGAAACGGTGGAAATCGTAACAGATCAGACTACTGTGGATGAACAGGTTATGAAGCAGGCGTTCCGTCTTCTGAAAATGGAAGGGGAAAGCCAGAATGAGCAGGAAGGTCTGGCAGGTGCAGGATTTAAGGTGTATCTGTTAAGTGACTTAGGAATCGATGTACACGGAAAATCCGATGATGTCCTGTTAAAAGAAGTGATGGAAAAATATCCGGACTATGCAACCGGTCTGGACGAAAACGCTCTTGCCAAGGTTTATGAAAATGATCCATCTGCAGTACTCACCTATAATGCAGTACAGGAAGCATTGGGCAGTGTTGGTCTTAGTGAGATTGGGGAGAATTATTACCAGCTAAATGAGATCTTTACCAATGCAAAAGGTTATATGGATAGTCCGGAGCTTGCATATGGTACCTACGTGGTAGTAGAGACCACAGTACCGGATAATACATTGATTCAGATCAAGCCGTTTATTGTACATGTCAACAAGGACAGCAGAGAAGTGCAGTATCAGCGTTATTTCCTGGATCGGGATTTCACTGCGAAAATTAAAGTAATAAAGATGGATGCAGATACCGGAAAGGCTGTATTACAGGAAGGTATCTCCTATAAGATCTACGATTTGGATAACGAAAAGTATGTGCGGATTCCGGTTGTTGAAGACAACAAGGAGATTTTCAAGGAAGTATTTACTTCCGATACAGAAGGTTACATTCTGACCGATGCAGCGCTGCCTTGCGGTCGATACAGGATCGAGGAGGTTCAGGGACCTGAAGGATTCTACAATGAGTTTGTTGGTACGGAAGGTGTACTCGGAGCGGTAGAATTTGAATTGAATTCAGATCAGGCATACGAAATGAGTCAGGTATCCGGAGATGCAGTAGTAACGTTTACTTATTCTAACAAAGAAACCAGAGGTCTTCTTACCATTGAGAAGCTTGGCGAACTTTTGGTAGGTGCTGAAAATGTACCGTTCTTCCCGTTACTGTTGAGTGCAGGGGAAGATGAATCGGAAGACAAGAAAGAAGATATCCAGTTTGTTTACGAGAAGCTTCCTCTTGCAGGTGCTGAATATACCATTGAAGCAGCTGAAGATATCTATACACAGGATCATCAGTTGGATGAGTCTGGTAACCGCACAACCTGGTTCAAAGCCGGAGAAATTGTCGCAGTTGTTGAGACCGGCGATGAAGGTTCCATAAACAGCGTGAAATATCCTACCGGTGGATATACGGAGCATCCGATTGTAGAAGTGATTCACTGTGGAGAAAATGGTCAGGTTTCCATTACATTGCCCCTGGGAAGTTATAAGGTATATGAAACCAAAGCGCCTTATGGATTCCTGCATACAGATGAAGTAAAAGAGATCACCTTTACCTGGGAAAACCAGAGCGAGGAGCTGGTATTTAACTCCACACCGGCTACAGATGAAACCGGTATGACGACCTTTGAGAATGAACGTGTAAAACCGATTCCAGAGGAGGATTTTGATCAGATTGGTGTAGGAATCTACAAACATGATAAGGACACCAAGGAACCTGTAGAGGGTACTGTGTTTGGCCTTTATACCTGCGATCCGATTTATGATACGTTTGGCAACCTGCTTGTTTTAGAGGATATGCTGCTGGCCGAAGCAGTGACTGATGAAAATGGTTTTGCTTATTTTGATGTAGATATTCCGTATATGTCCCCGGCACGCCTGGAGCGTAGAATGGACTACAACACCGGTGATTATTACATCGTGGAGCATTCCGTACCGGATGGATTCTTCTTAGACAGCACACCGTTGTACGTCCATTTTGAGTATGAGGACGAGCACACTCCTTATGTGGTAGTGCAGGCGAAGCAGGAAAATATTTCTACTTCCGTGGATATTTTAAAGACAGAGCTTAAGAATATGAATCCGGTTCCCGGAGCTGTGCTTCAGGTGATTGACAAAGCAACCGGTGAAGTGGTTCATGAATTTACTTCCATGGAAGAGGCAACCAACATCAGACGTCTGAAACTGAGTACACCGGAGGCAGAAAATGTTTATATCTTGAGAGAAATAGCTCCTGCAGCCGGATATGTAACAGCAGAAGATATCGAGTTTAAGCTGGTACAGTCTGTGGATGAAGACGGAAATCCTCTGATGAAGGCGGACGTATATGTGCGTCAGGCGACTGAGAAACAGGTGAAACAGACCGGTATGATCAAATCCGATCTGGAAGGAGCAGAGTCTGCAGTTATTTATGCTGCATGGGAACTGGAAGATGAAAGACTTACGCTCTTTGTCAACGAAGAGATTCCGGAAGAATCCTTAGCGCAGGTGGTAAGAGAAAGCGATTTTGCAGATCTTACCTTCACAGAAGTTTATTTTGCGCAGGGAGAGCTGAAAGGTTTTTATGAAGAGCTTGTTGTAAAAGAGAATCTTCTGACAGCAATCATTGACTTCTTTACAGGGGATGATGAGGAAGAGGAAACTCAGTATGTTTGGACCAAGGTATCCGATGCAACTGTTGTGATGAAAGATGATGTGACCAAGGTGCAGATCAATAAGTATGATATTACAGATGGTGAGCCAGTAATTGGTGCGCAAATGGAAATCACAGATCTGTCCGGAAACGTAATTAAGAGCTGGACAACCACTGAGGAAGACTATTATATCGAAATGCTTCCGGTAGGAGAGTACATTCTGAAGGAAACTCTGGCACCTACAGATGATGGATATGTAAAGGCCGAAGATATTCGCTTTACTGTAGAAGACGACGGCAGTATTCAGAAAGTAAAAATGGCAGATGATTATACCAAACTGGATCTTGCCAAAGTGGATGTGGCAGGAGAAGAGATTCCCGGTGCCCATATGGTATTAAAGGATGCCGAGGGTAATATTGTCGATGAATGGGATTCCACAGAGGAACCACACCGCATTGAGTACATTAAGCCCGGTGAATATACACTCATAGAAGAGCTTGTACCGGATACTTATGTACAGGCAGAAGAGATTACCTTTACGGTAGAAGAAACAGGAGAAGTCCAGAAGGTAGAAATGACGGATAAGTATACCAGAGTAATCATCCAGAAGCTGGATGCAAACAATAAGACACCGCTTAAGGGTGCGACACTTGCCATCTTAAATGAAAAAGGCGAGGAAGTGTATACCTGGGTGTCTGATGGAACGCCTTACCGCATTGAAAGAATCCCTCATGGAAAATACACACTGGTAGAAAAGAGCAGTCCGGCAGGATATTATAAAACAGACAACATTTCCTTTGAGATTACCACAGAGGATATTGATAATTCTGTAATCATGCTGGATGAGCCGATTCCGGAACCTGAACCGACTCCGGAACCTCCTGCACCGGTACCGCCTCAGCCGATTCCTAAGCTTGGATTTGAGGACAGTAATCTTTATCTGGCAGTGGCCTGTATGGCACTTGCATCTGCAGCATGCATTACTCTGATTGTAATCCGTGCGAAGAAAAGAAAAAGTAAAAGAGACGACTCATAAAATGTGAGTATTAAGAGGGTGTATCTTCGGATATGCCCTCTTTTTACAGAAAGGGTGTGTATGAACGAAGATAGAATAGCCATTATGTTTGACCTGATTACAGGCATTGTGACGGTCATTATTATTGGTATTGTCATTTTGATGATACCATATCAGAAGGCTTCACAGAGGGACTCAAAGGAAGCTGTCATTATTGATGAATATCTGGAAGAGAAGCAGGCAGATATATCGCCGGTACCGAAGCCAGGCAGTGCTGCATCTGAGTCTGATACTGCAGAGTTGGTCCAATCGGAGTATGAGCGGCCAGATAATAATACTGCAGCTGTGTCCAAGCAATATTATAAAGGTACGGTGGATAGTATTCTTGTCATAGACAAAATCGGTCTGGCGAAAGCAATTATCCGAGGGTCAGAAAATGATTATAATCTCTCCCGGTATCTGTTTGTGACAGCGGACCAGACATCTGTACTTGGAGTAGATAATTATGTGATATATGGGCACTGTTCCCAGACTTATGGACACAGCTTTAACCGGTTGGACGAGATGCAGGTTGGTGACAACTTCCAATTGATTCAGGGAACGGAAACATATCAGTATACTGTGACGAATATTCAGCTGGAACTTAGAGAGAATGCATCGCCCCTTCTTAGCACCGGGACCAATACCGTACAACTGGTATCCTGTGAGAAGAAACGAGTGGAAGGATTCCCGGAAAAGAGATTGATTATTGTGACAGCAGAAATAGCGTCATAAGAGGTTTATTATCAAAGAAAGGAGCCGATGGATGAAAAAGTTGAAAAAGATCCTAATTACCTGCACATTTATCATGAGTATTTTCTGCTTTTGCTGTATTCCGGTAAAAGCGGATACAGATGGAACAGAACTAAATATACTGGAGCCATCCAAACTGGAGATTCAGTTAGGGCAGGACTGGAGCGGCGTGCAGTTTCAATTAAAGACTGATGTTGGATTGTATCCGGAAGAAATTACAGTAGGAGAAGATGGAGTACTCAGATTAGAAATCGGAGGGAGCAGTACCTACATACTGATCTGTTTAAATTCAGAAGTGGCAGCGCCAAGCCCGGACCAGACAGATAGTACACCTGTTTTAGAGGACTCAGATGATGCAGAAACAGATCCTTCTGAATCAGAAACTGCAGAAGAGAGTGTAACGGAAGATGCGGCAACTACGAATGGAAATACAGGTACCGTGGCAGGCATTCCGATTATGCATTTACTGTTGTTCTGTGGTGGGCTTTTGATATCGGTGGGAACGCTGATAGCGATTCGCGTGATCTCCAATAAGAAAAGAGACGTATATGAGTATGACGATGATGAGGAAGATGAATAACACATCATACTCGAAAAAAAGAAACCTAAAAGGAATATTATAAATATTAAATAATTATAAATATTCCCGTAAGGCTTGACTTGCGAAACGACCAATGCTATACTGAGACCGTGGCAGGGGCTTGCGCCCAGGCTTTCGGTCCTTCGAGTATGGAGGCAGACCTATCCAGAGGCGGTAGGGAACCGTTACGGATTTTAGCGCAATGAGCGGATCCACAATGACGCAAGCCATTTTCTGAATTGAATAAGCCGGAAGGCTGCTTAAATAGCGTACAGAGTACATGCTGGGTGAAGATTCATCCGGTACAGTGACTCTGTATTTTTGTTTTTGCGGATCTTCCGGCTTTTTTTCGTACAAATGGAGGTTGAAAGAAATTGAAAAAAGGTAAAAAGAGAAAGGGAATGAACTATAGCAACATGCGCTGTCCCTATTGCGGTGGACGCGCACAGCTTAGAAAGGCGGATGGCATCTATAAAGATAATAGCAGGGGAATGATGCTTTATGTTTGTGAGAATTATCCGGAATGCGACACTTATGTGCGCACACATGCAGGCACCTGTGTTCCGGTGGGGAGTATGGCCAATCAGGAATTACGGAAACTACGACGTACTGCGCACCATTATTTTGATAGATTACATACTTCGGGCCTTATGAGCAGAGAGGAAGCTTATCGTTGGTTGGCATCTGAGATCAGTGCACCGCTTTCAGAAGCACATATTGGTCATTTGGGTGAGTATTACTGCAAAGAAGTGATCAGGAAAAGTAAAGAAATGTTAGAACAGCAGGAAAAGCGTAAAAAACTACAGCGGTTAAGAAAGGAGAGACAGATTTATGCGGTTAACGGAAGAGCAGAGGCTTAAGGTAGAAGCCAATATGGGATTGGTAGGAAAAGTGATTGCGGATAAGGTTCATGGAACCAATCAATATCGCATTTATAGTTATGAGGATCTGTATCAGATTGGATGTATCGGATTGTGTAAGGCGGCAGCAACTGACAAGGGCGGATGCTTTTCGACTTATGCATATCGTATGATCTGGAATGAGATCTGTGATGCACTCATTTATGTGAATCTACGTGCAAATAGAGAATTACTGACAGGTTGGGACAATGAATGCACTCAAGTTAGCGAACCCTATAAGGAACCGGACGAGCATCAGGGGATTGAGATGGTGCTGAGTCAAATTAAGGGCGAAGTCTGTCCTACAATACAAAAGGGTATAGAGGCTTTGGTTTTGAAAGTCCAGGGATATTCTGGGAAAGAGATCGGTGAGAAGTATGGAGTTTCAGAAAGACTGGTAGCGGCATGGATCTCCAAAGCCAGAAAATATTTGAAATCCTGCCCACAGATCCAGCATCAAATCTGAGGGAGGCAATAGATGAAACGTATAAAACATTATATAATACCTGCTATCTGCGCAGCGACAGTATTTCTGTTGCTGCGCTGTTTCTTTTTTATCGGATATGTACCGACCGAATCCATGGAGCCTACGATACCCAAGGGAAGCTTTATTATTGGAACGCGGATGATTAAGGATATAAGTAAGGGGGATGTCGTAGTTTTTAAAAGACAGAACCAGTTATTGGTAAAAAGAGTGGCTGCGCTGCCGGGAGAAATCATAATGCGAGAAGGTGAGAGCGTAGCTGTTCCGGCAGGTTGTTACTATGTGCTGGGAGATAATAGGGAGAAATCCTGGGATTCCCGGTTTTGGGAGGACCCATTCATAGAGCACGAAAAGATTCTGGCCAGAATATTTTCAAAATCAATGGTCGAGTCCGATAAGGAGGTTCCATGAGAGATCTTACAAACCAGTGTTTTGGGCGACTGACGGCTGTGGAACCAATCCGCAAGGAGACGAAAAAGGGATATATCTGGAAATGTAAGTGCTCCTGCGGAGGAAGTAAGGAGGTACCAGCAGTTTATTTATTGAATGGTCATACCAAGAGCTGTGGATGTATAAAGCTGGAAAACAAAAAGAAACAGGATATTACCGGGAAACGTTGGGGAAGACTGGTTGCACTTGAGTTTATGTACGTGGAGAATAGTAAATCGTATTGGCTTTTTCAATGTGATTGCGGGAATCAAAAGGTGATTGCTGCTTCTGATGTGAAGCATTCAGGAACCAGGAGCTGTGGTTGCCTGGCAAATGAGCATGCAACAAGTCTGAATAGACAGGATATCAGCGGCGAACGATTCGATAGGCTGGAAGCAGTTTGCCCTACCGATGAGCGTGATGAAGCCGGGTCGGTTATATGGAAGTGTATCTGTCAGTGCGGAAATGAGGTAAAGTATTCTGTAAATCAACTCCGTAGCGGCAGGATTCATAGCTGCGGATGTTGGTATCAGGAGACGAGAAAAACATGCTACCAGACGCGGCGTGACCTGCAGGAGCAGACCTCTGTAAGTGCCCTAATTGCCTCTAAAAAGCCGAATAAAAATAATACTTCCGGATATACGGGTGTTTATCTGGAAAAGAAGACCGGGCGATGGCAAGCCTATATTAATTTGCAGAAGCGGCGTTATTATTTGGGGAGTTATGAAGATATTGCTACAGCTGCCTCGATACGTTCACATGCAGAAAAGCATTTTCATGATCCAATCATAGTTGAGCATTTTGAGAAAATGAATTCCAGAAAGAAAGCACAATTTTTGGAGTATGTAAGCCGGATGAAAGAGGAGGGATAATTGGAGTAAGTAAGATTTGAGAAACAAGAAGCCCAGTTCTTATGGACTTCATTGTTATGCCGGACATGACAAAAAGGGCTGACGTAAACCGCCAGTATCAGAAATGAAACATTCAAACACAGATTTTTTATGACGATTAGTTCTCTATATCTAATCCTTCAAAGAACTCATCATAAGAGCAGCCATAAAGCTTCTTTAGGGCGACGAGCACGCTGATTCTGATATTCAGCTCGCCACCTTCATATTGAGAGTAGGCGCTTCTGCCGATATCACAACCAAAGCGTTGTAATTCAGCACATAGTTTTTCTTGGGAGTAGCCATGGTCTAGTCGTAACCTGCGTAGGTTATCGCCCATTCGCATGTCCCTTTTCAATTTTTGTTCCATAGTTCACCTCGATTGACAGGTATTGGTTGCAACTATTTCCATTTTATGATATAGTGGAAGAAAATGTTGCAAGCGATACCTTGCAATTTAAAGAAGATAACAAAGACAGATAGGAAGGTGTGGATGATTAATATTTTGTCTATTATCTGTAGTTGTATAACTGATATGTAGAAAAACATAAAAAGAATATTGATTGCATCCTGTAATATCGGTAAATTCCTTTCCGCTGTTGTCTCATAAGTCAGCTGTGGAGAGGTTTTTTTGTATAAAATAAAACGTATGGAGGTATAGCAGATGATGATGCGAAAGAAAAATCTGATACTCTTTATTGGCGCGATTTGTGTGGCTTTTATTGTGGGGTACTTTTGGCTGGGGCCAATGTGGAGAAGTGATAAAAGTGAGTGGCCAGAGTTCAATACTGAAGAAATTGAAATGATATATACTTCAAATATCACAGAAGAAGATTGTAATTTCTGTGGGACACTTTTGAATTTGCATAGAGGTGAAGATAACCTTGGTATTTTCAGTATGAATGATGCCTTTATCTCACCTATCCGGATCAATCGGTATGATGATTGGGGGCGTCTGGTAAAAAAAGGTGATTCCGGATCAGGGACGAATATAAATAATGCGGGAGAAAGCGGATTAATGACCGTAGTAAGCGCCTATTCCAACAGGGGATATGCAACGGCTGATATCAGTATGGGAGAAGACAGAGAGTTGGATATTAATCTTGCTGCGCAGCATTACTGTACATTGTGTCTCAATCGAATCATGAGTGAGACATCTTGGGGAGAACCATATGGTGTGGGAATGATCAATTACAAAACGGGTGAGATCAAATTATTTACAGATAGTCTTAGAGGGTTTATGCTGGGTGACTATTATGTATCGTGTGAGCCTTATGCAGAGGGAGAGTCAGAGGAGATTACAGATATTGATTTGCTTGTCTTTTATTGCCCGGATCGCTATGAATAAGGCAAGTGATAGAGGATACTGAGGGGAATGGAATGAGAAAATGGATTCAGAAATTGCGATATAAAGCAAAATTGCGACAGATGGATGATATGTGGAGATGGATGGGTGGTAGCTGCTGGGGCCTGTTTCCGCCGTCATTTTATTTGACGCATACGCAGGAAGAGATACAACGAAGAAAAAAAGCGGAACTGGATAAGCTGAAGGCTATGCTGGAAGAGTACAAGGAAAAGAATGGTCTGTAAACAGTAAGCTTAAGCCTGGATTAGGATTAACTGACATGAAGAAAAATGAGTGGATATATGATATGGTAAATGGCTCTCTTATAGGAGATGCCCTGATGCTACCAAAGGAAGATTTGATTGTTACCAGTGAATTTAAAGAGGGAATGTATTGCTATCAGCAGTACGAGAAGGTATTTCACGCCAAAATGAGAATCGAAGAGCAGCTCTTGTCAGATGAAGATGAGGATACCGAGCTAATCATCAATAACATGAACGATATTATAAGGTACCTTTCCATGAATGTGTATGATAATGCGAAATCAGGTGCTCCGAAGGGTAAATTAACCGGAGCGTTTGATAATGATCCGTATTGTCGTGAGAAATATATGGAGATACTTGCTGCAAAAGCCAATCTGGAGCTTAGGCTGGTTACTGGTAGCCATCCGGATGTTGAGACCATGATTGATGGGATGGATAACATCATGAAGCATGTTGTACTAAAAATGTATGAGTATGGGAAGATGGCAGCGAAAAGAAATCGGGCAGGATGAAAAAAGGTTGTGGTATATTTATTGGAGGACAAAAAGCCGCATATTAAGGCCAGCAAGGTTTCTGGACTTAAATCTATGCTACAATATTATCGTAAAAAAAGGATGTAATATTTTACGATAGGAGAATGTGGTTATGGATAATGAACGGAAGTGTGATCAGATCCAATTATCAAGAAGAGCACGCAGATTTCTTGCGGACGAAGGGTTTCATGATGTGTTGAGCCTTCAGAATATGAGCATTTATGCTTTTTTGAGTCGATGTAAGTTTCATACATGGTTAAATGAAACCATAGATGAGCTGGTTGCATGTGGGATTATGCAGGAGATACCGGGTGAAATAAAAATCAGTGAGCTGGATATTTCGCCCAGGTTAAGGAATATTCTTCATCGAGCATATATGCGATACTTATCTCAAGTGGCAGAGTATTCCCGGGAGGATTTAATGAGGCTGCGAAATCTGGGGCCAGGAACACTGAAGGAACTTCTTTCTGTGTGTGAGGAATATGGAATAAAGATCTGGTCGGTGAATGACTTGCCAATTGAGATAAGAAAGAGTGGAATTCATCCATTAAAATATGCTCAATGGTATGCCGATGGAATATCGGATCTGTCTGATTTGTCCGGTAAAAGCCAAGAAGAACTTTTGGAATTATGTGAAGGAAATGAAAAGGTTGTAAAGAAGATAATGGGATTGTTGCGTAAGGCTGAGAATAGAAAATAACCAAAAGGTAATGCGTTCCGGTACTGTAGCTCCTTTTATTATGATCGGTTATACGATATGATAAAAGAAAAAGGAGGTCAATCCACATGAAGATTGATACATTTATTACGGAAACTGAAAGGTCCAAGTGCAGGAGAGTTGCTGACGCCTTCGCGGAACTATATGAGAAAGTTGGCGACATGGCAGTGGCGGATGGAGGAAGTGTAGGCTATATACTTCTGAAGTATTATAACGGGTACATGTTTGAAAGTAATGAGATTTATACTGACAGTAAGGAGCTTTTTGAGGTATTATGGACGGATTGGCTGGAACACCACCTGTTAACACCAGTGTTGGGTACACCTGTGGCAGAACTGGATTATGATATGCTTTATGAGATACTGCCACCCGAGAAAAAAGAAGCGTTCGCGGTGGAAAAACAGGCTTTTTGGAAGGCAAGTTTTGGCGATGTTCCCATGGAGTAGTACGTTTATATAATTAGAATAAAGTGTTTGATAGGGAGATGGCGTAAATGCTGTTTCCCTTTCTTTATGATTGCTGCATACATTGACAATAGAAGTATTATACAGTATAATATCGTTAAACGATATCGTATAACGATACGAAAAAGGAGAGTGATACAGGATGCCTAAAAAAGCCATGGAGATATTAACAGAATCGATGTTTTATGTATTGATGGCATTTGTAACCGGACCTATGTGTGGGATTGAAGTTGCGAAATACATAGAGACAAGAACAAAAGGCAGGGTTCTGATCGGACCAGGTACTCTGTATACTATTCTTGGTAAATTTGAAAAAGAGAATTGGATTAATGAGGTAAAAGTAGGAGGCAGTAAACGTACTTATCAGATTACTGCCAAAGGTATGGATGCCTATGAACAAGAAGTGCAGCGATTAAAGTCCTGTGTGCAGGATGCATTGGATGCGAAAATGGATTGTTAATTGGAGGAACGCTTATGGAAGAGAGAAAAGAACCCAAATTAGCTCATCGTTTGATTCCATGTCCTCAGTATGATGTAAGCGGTATGGAATGCTGGCTTTCAGATATGGCCAAGCAGGGCCTTATCCTGCAGAATGACGGTATTTTTGCAGGAATAGCCACCTTCGAAAAAGCGAGTCCACAAAATGTGAAGTATCGATTACAGCCTGCAGAGAAGAGCACCAGTATGTGGGCAGACAATAATGGAGATCCGGATGAGGAAGTAGTAGAGCTTAGCAAAGAATACGGCTGGGAATATGTGGCAAAACGAGGAGAATTCCATATATACCGGACCAATGATTTTACAGCTAGAGAGTTTCATACGGATCCAGAAGTTCAGGCTCTGGCCATGAATGCTATGCGCAAGCGACAGCGAGATAATTTATTCTCGTCAGTTTTCTTTGGATTGTTTTATCCTTGGCTACTGTTTAAGGGCAAAATGATGTTATCAATTGTTCATGTTGGAACAATTCCTATGGTATTGATCATGATCGGCTGTTTATGGATGAGTATCAATTCTATAGTGGGAGCTGTAAAGCTTATCAAGCTAAGAAAGAAGGTATTGAACGGTGAGGAGACCGGTAGTGGAAGTAATTGGAAGAAAGGCATCTGGGTATATCATGCAAATAACATACTGCGGAGATGTGTATATATCATTGCAATCTTTTGGTTCTTGAAACTCATGGGTGATCAGATTATTTATGAGGAGTATATCCCTTTGGCGGACTATACAAAGGATATGCCATTTGCTACTATGGAAGACTTTTTGCCCGGCGGTGAAAGAGAATTGATGAATATGAAGGTTGGCAATATGAATACGGTTCGTGAGTGGTCGGATTTATTGTCACCGGTGAATTTTGAGTGGGACGAAGTAGGAGAGGTGGTACACTCCGACGGACGAATACTATCCGGTGGTTTGGAGGTAATCTATCATGAGACGAAAGCTCCATGGATCGCAAAGAGATTGGCAAGAGAATATCTGCTGAAGGGAAAGGAAAGCAAAGAATTTGAGTTGGTAGATCTGGAGATTGAGGGTATGGATCAGGTCATTGCATATAATTCTACCCTTCATTATCCGAGTATCATTCTACGAAAAGGTGGGAAGATCCTTCATGCAAGATTTTACACCCATGCGTCCGGCACGGTGACGTATGAACTGGAAGAGTGGGCAGGTATGCTTGCAGAGTGTCTGAACGAGTAAGAGCAAGGAGTTTGAGAATGAAAACAATCGCAATTATTGATGATGATATTCATATTGGAGATATGCTGACAGAAGTGCTGGTGCAAGAGGGCTATTCTGTTCTTCGTGCATACTCTGGCACAGAAGCGTTATATCTTCTTTCACAAAACAAACCCGATTTGATACTGCTGGATCTGATGCTACCGGGGCTGTCCGGTGAGGAAGTTCTGCCGCATATTGAGAATATCCCGGTTATCGTTCTCAGCGCAAAAGTGGACGTGCAGGACAAAGTAAATCTTCTGCTGGGCGGTGCGGCAGATTACATGACCAAGCCTTTTGATACAAAGGAGCTTCTTGCCCGTATCACCGTTCAGCTCCGCAAGGCAGAACAACATGGAGAAACCAAATCCCTTTCTGTTGGCGATTTGGTTTTGGATATGGTTTCCCTTTCTCTGACGGTGCAGGGACAGGCTGTGAAGCTGACCCGAACAGAGTATGCCATCTTGAAGCTGCTGATGGAGAATCCCAAACAGGTTATAGCAAAGAGTGTTCTGCTTGACAGAATCAGTCTGGACACCCCCGACTGCACCGAGCGTTCTTTGAAACAACACATCAGCAATCTTCGTAAAAAGATGCAGGATTTCAGCGGTGTAGACTATATCGAAACAGTCTGGGGAATTGGTTTCAAATTGGCAGAACAAAAATCTTGACCAAATCTTGACGTTTTTCTTGACCACTTTCTTGACTTTTGTTTTGTAAACTTAGGTCAGCAAGGAGGTACACACTATGAATTATATTTTGCAAACAAACAGCCTGACCAAAAAGTATAAAAACTTTCAGGCTTTGAACGGTCTTACCATGAACGTTCCCAAAGGCTCCATCTATGGCTTTGTGGGAAAGAACGGCGCTGGTAAGACAACCTTGATCCGATTGATTTGCGGATTACAGGAGCCGACTTCCGGTGATTTTACCCTG
>JAFTVH010000162.1 GCA_017465845.1 Lachnospiraceae bacterium
CTTTTGGTATTTTGTTGAGTTTGGTCACTTACATTATACACTAAAAAAGGGGGTCATTGCTTTTTTATTTGAGAAAAGTGATGAATTCCTTGAAAATATAAGGTTTTTAATAAAAAACGGGGTGTCAGACTTGACACTACCGAAAAGAAAGAGGAGATTAAATTATGAAAAACAGATTAACTAAGGTATTGGCATTGATTGGTGCATGTGCACTGACAGTAGGATGTATGACAGGATGCGGAAACAGCAATAACACACAGAGCAGCGCAGAGAGCTCCGTGGAAAGCTCCACAGTAAAAGACACCGTAGTAGAAAATTCTGCAGCAGGAAGTTCTGAAACAGAAAGCTCTGCAGCAGATAGCGATACTGAACTGACCGGTTCCATCACCATGATCGGTTCTACTTCCATGGAAAAGCTGGCAAACGCTCTGGCTGAGACATTTATGGAAAAGAATCCCGGTGTCACCGTAAGTGCTGAATTCGTTGGTTCCTCTGCAGGAATAGAAGCAGTACTGAATCAAACTGCTGATATCGGTAACTCATCCAGAAATCTGAAAGACGAAGAGAAGCAGAACGGTGCAGTAGAAAATGTCGTAGCGATCGATGGTATTGCAGTATGTGTGGATGCTTCCAACACTGTAAAAGACCTGACCAAAGAGCAGTTAGCAGATATCTATACCGGTAAAGTGACTAACTGGAAAGATCTGGGCGGTTCTGATACCCCTATCGTAGTTGTAGGCCGTGAAGCAGGTTCCGGTACCAGAGATGCTTTTGAGGAACTGGTTGGTGTAAAAGACGCATGCACATATGCAAACGAGCTTGACAGCACCGGTGCAGTCATCGCAAAAGTAGCATCTACGCCCGGAGCAATCGGATATGCTTCCCTGGATGCTGTAGATGACTCTGTCATTACTGTTGCACTGGAAGGTGTAGAAGCTACTGCTGAGAACATCAAGGCAGGTAACTACTTCCTGAGCAGACCTTTCGTAATGGCTACCAACGGAGAAATCGAAGCACAAAGCGAACTTGTAAAAGCATGGTTCGAGTTTGTGCTGGGTGAGGAAGGACAGTCTGTAGCAGCAACTCTTGGTCTGATCACCATTGACTAATAAGGAATAAGGCGATGAAAAATGAAACACACGCTTCTGTGATAGGCAATCGAAAGAACAAAGCGGTGGTGGAAACTGTGGCACAGATAATCTTCACTATTTGTGCCACCTTCGCTATCCTGGCGGTAGCGTCCATTACCATATATATGATCGTAAGCGGTACTCCTGCTATTTTCAAAGTGGGACTGAAAGAGATTTTGTTCAGTACGCAGTGGAGTCCGGCTGCTAAAACAACAGAACCAAGTTTTGGTATTCTCTGGGTTATCCTGACTTCTATTATCGGTACCACCCTGGCTATCCTGATTGGAGTACCCATTGGCATTCTGACGGCGGTATTTCTGGCGGAAGTGGCGCCAAAGAAACTGGCAGCCATAGTAAAACCGGCAGTGGAGCTTCTGGCAGGGATTCCTTCTGTTGTGTACGGGCTTCTGGGAATCTATCTGTTAAGTCCGCTGATGTATAAGCTGGAACTGGCTGTGTTTAAGGGTTCAGGGACGCATCAATTTACCGGTGGAGCTAACCTATTATCTGCGGTCATTGTATTGGCAATCATGATTTTGCCTACTGTAATCAATATCAGTGAGACTGCCATCAAAGCAGTACCATCCCACATAAAGGCTGCTTCTCTTGCGCTGGGGGCTTCCCATATTCAGACGATTTTTAAGACTATTTTACCGGCAGCCAAATCCGGCATTGTGACAGCAGTTGTACTGGGAGTGGGAAGAGCCATTGGAGAAGCCATGGCTATCACATTAGTATCCGGGGGCGGCGTTAATGCACCATTGCCTTTCAATTCTGTACGTTTCCTGACCACGGCCATTGTCAGCGAAATGGGGTATGCCCAGGGAACACATCGTCAGGTGCTGTTCACTATCGGGCTGGTACTGTTTGCATTTATCATGGCAATCAATATTATTCTAAACAAGATTCTGAAAGGGGTCAAAGATGAATAAAAAGTTTCGGGTGAGTGATTTCTTGTTAAGGCTTGCAATTTACATATCTGCTCTGATTGCAGTGCTGATTCTTGTGGGAATCATCTGCTATGTCTTTGTAAGAGGAATCGGAACGGTGAACCGGACATTTTTAACGACGGTTACCAGTGCCATCAAGCAGACAGTGGGTATCGCAGGCAATCTTTTGAATACACTTTATATTATTATTATCACTCTGTTGATTGCTACACCTATAGGAGTGGGTGCTGCAATTTATTTAAATGAATATGCCAAGCCTGGAAAACTGGTATCTATCATTGAATTTACTACGGAGACACTTTCCGGTATTCCTTCCATTATATTTGGTCTGTTCGGAATGATCTTTTTCGGAAATACCCTAAAGTTGGGATATTCTATTTTAACAGGTGCATTTACATTGACCCTGATGGTATTGCCTCTTATCACCCGCAATACCCAGGAGGCACTCCGTACTGTGCCGGATTCCTACCGGTCAGGTGCTCTGGGAATGGGAGCCACGAAATGGTACATGATCCGTACGATCCTGCTTCCCTCTTCCATGTCAGGTATTGTAACGGGCATCATTCTGGCAATCGGAAGAATCGTGGGAGAATCGGCTGCACTGCTCTTTACGGCAGGCAGCGGATATCTTCTGCCTAAATTCGCAGACAGCCTTACTGAGAATATTAAGATTCTCGGTCAAAAAGCGCTGGATCCGGGAGGAACCCTGACAATTGAACTATATCTGCAGATGCAGAAAGGAAAATATGATACTGCGTTTGGTATTGCCTGTGTACTGATTGTAATCGTACTGGTAATCAATCTGCTGACCAAGATAGCGGCAGACAAATTGAAACCGGTGAAATGATAAAGCAACCCGGAAAGGAAGTAAGAGAATGGAAAACAGTAAGATATCGGTGAGGAATCTGAATCTTCACTATGGTGATAATCACGCATTGAAAAATATAAATATGGACATCAGAGACCATGCGATCACAGCCTTTATCGGTCCCAGCGGTTGTGGCAAATCCACTTTTTTAAAATGTCTGAATCGAATGAATGACCTGGTGGAATGTGCCAGAATCGAAGGTCAGGTATTGCTTGACGGAGAAGATATCTATGACAAAAGAGTAGATACTACTCTGCTTCGCAAAAAGGTGGGCATGGTATTCCAGCAGCCCAACCCGTTTCCCATGAGTATTTACGATAACATAGCTTACGGTCCCAGGATTCACGGCATTAAAAATAGGAGTAAGCTGGACGAAATCGTAGAAAATGCCCTGAGAGGGGCCGCCATTTTTGACGAAGTTAAGGATAGATTGAAGAAGTCAGCCCTGGGACTTTCCGGCGGACAGCAGCAGCGACTGTGCATTGCCAGGGCGTTGGCTGTGGAACCGGAAGTGCTTTTGATGGACGAGCCTACATCGGCACTGGATCCGATTTCAACACTAAAAATAGAGGAATTGATGGAGAGCCTGAAAGAGAAATATACGGTTGCAATTGTGACTCATAATATGCAGCAGGCAGCCCGTGTGTCAGATGATACAGCCTTCTTCCTGGTAGGGGAAGTGGTAGAATTCAATTCTACGCAGGAGATTTTCTCAAGACCCCAGAATAAGAAGACGGAAGATTATATTACCGGTCGATTCGGTTGATGGATATAAAGGAGAGCGAATATGGCACCCAGAATTTTATTTGAACAGGAACTGGAATTGCTTAAGACAAAAGTTGCTGAGATGAGCGAGAGAGCAGAAAACAGTTATTATAAACTTCTTGCAGCGGTAAAGCATAATGATAGGGAGATATTTACGCAGCTTCTGGACAATGACCGCCATATGGTGGATATGCAGAGAAGCATAGAGGCGAAGTGCCTTACACTTCTTACCAGGCAGCAGCCGGTGGCACGGGATCTGAGGATTGTCTCCGCTGCACTTAAGGTAGTCACTGATATTGAAAGAATCGGAGATCACGTAACAGATTTGGCCGAGCTTTTCTTACGTATGGAAGAGGATTTCCTTCTGAAGGAGAAGGCACCTATACTGGCGGGAATGATGAATGAAACAGGCAAAATGCTTCGTGCAGCAGTAGAGGCTTTTGTCAATGAGGATACGAAAGCCGCAGAGGAAGTAATTAATCAGGATGATGTCATCGATGACTATTTCAATCAGGTGAAGAATCAGCTGATTCAGGATATCCGCACACAGAATCCCGATGCAGATAAAGTAGTGGATTTTTTGATGATGGCAAAGTATTTGGAGAAGATAGGAGACCATGGTGTAAATATCGCACAGTGGGCCATCTTTCAGAAAACGGGAGACATTGAAGATGTTCGTCTGCTTTAATGATGTATTTTTTTCCAAAAAGTGAATATACTACCTTTGAATGAAAAGGAATTCGTGAATTGAGGGTAGTGTTTGCCTGCTTGACTTTACATAGATTTTACATAAAGATGCTTTTAGTTTTTACAAAGGTAAGGTATGATGTGGGTGTATGCATGAAAATTACTTTGTTATGAGGAAAAAGAGAGGAAAAGTTATGGATTTCTTTGATGTGTTAACGATGGTAGGTGGCCTGGCATTGTTCTTATACGGGATGAATCTGCTGGGAGACGGTCTGGCCAAGGCATCCGGAGGACGTCTTGAAAGTATTCTGGAAAAGCTGACCAATAATCCGCTTAAGGCAGTTCTGGTGGGAGCCGGTGTAACTGCTGTCATTCAGTCTTCTTCGGCTACAACTGTTATGGTAGTCGGTTTTGTTAACTCCGGTATCATGAAGCTGCAGCAGGCAGTGGGCATCATCATGGGTGCTAATATCGGTACGACTGCTACTTCCTGGATCTTAAGTTTGTCCGGAATTGAGAGCGGTTCCTTTTTCATGAAATTGTTAAAGCCCACATCTTTTTCGCCGGTACTGGCAATTATAGGTGTGGCTATTATCATGTTTTCTAATAAGGACAAATTGAAGAATGTAGCTACGATTTTAATTGGATTTGCCATTTTGATGTTTGGTATGGATACCATGAGTAATGCTGTAAAGCCACTTGCTGATGTGCCGGAATTTACCAGTATCCTGACCCGGTTCTCCAATCCCATCTTAGGTATGCTGGCCGGTCTTGTCCTGACTGCTGTCATCCAGTCTTCTTCGGCATCTATCGGTATTTTGCAGGCACTTTGTGTGACAGGTGCAATCTCATACAGCGCTGCCATTCCTATTATCATGGGACAGAATATCGGTACCTGCGTAACCGCTATGATTTCCGGCATAGGCGCAACAAAAAATGCAAAAAGAGCTGCACTGGTACACTTGTATTTTAACATTATTGGTACTATACTGTTTATGGTAGTATTTTATGCTGTCAATGCCGTTTATCCTTTTGGATTTATGGAAATAGCTGCCGATCAGAAAGGAATAGCAACTGTTCACAGTGTATTTAATGTAGCTGCAACGATTTGTCTGTTACCTTTCTCGAATCTCCTGGTTAAGCTGGCATGCCTGACCGTAAAGGAGGAAGAGGACAAGCCCGAGGAACTGCTTGGTACATCTACTGCTTTGAATCTGCTGGATGCCCGCTTCCTGGAGATTCCTTCCTATGCAGTGGAACAGAGCCGTAATGTAGCTATTACTATGGCTGAACTTGCAGAGGAAGCTATGAATCTGTCATTGGAACTGATCGGAAAATATAATAAAGAAAAGGCTGACAGAGTTTCACAGCTGGAGAAAGAAGTGGATCGGTTTGAAGATGAACTGGGTACTTATCTTGTGAAGCTTAGCTCTAAGAATCTGTCAGAAAAGGACAGCCATACCTTATCGGAAATCCTTCACTGTATTGGTGATTTTGAGAGAATTTCCGATCATGCATTGACCATTAGGAATGCAGCAGAAGAGATGCATTCCAAGAAACTGAAATTCTCTGACAAGGCACAGACTGAACTTGAGACACTGGGACGTGCTATTCATGATATTTTAAAGATTACCATGCTGAGTTTCTCAGAGGAAGATCTGGAGCTTTCCAAGCAGGTAGAGCCGTTAGAAGAGGTTATTGATGAGCTGAACATGGAAATCAAGCAGCGTCACGTTAAGAGGCTTCGTAAGGGAAAGTGTACAATTGAACTGGGATTTATCCTGTCTGATATCACTACGAATCTGGAGCGGGTATCTGACCATTGTTCCAACATTGCAGTGTGTCTGCTTCAGGTAAGTGAGGATGAGTATGAGACTCATGCATACCTGGGCGAAATGAAGCAGGAGAGCAATGTGGAGTTCCAGGGCAAGGTGATGGCCTACAGGGAGCGTTATCAGCTTCCTTGAGGAAAACAGGAACTTAAGGAAAGCAAGAAAGGGTGAGTATATGGCTCTGATATACGTTGTAGAGGACGATAGGAACATTCAGGAGATTGAAGAGTTTGCCCTGACCAATGTGGGGTATCAGGTTCAGGGCTTTGAGTGTGCAGGAGATTTTTATGCAGGTCTGGAGAAAGAGATTCCGGACCTGATTCTGCTGGATGTTATGCTCCCGGATGAAGATGGGCTGAATATTGTCAAAAAGCTCAGGACACGCAAGGATACAGTGACCGTACCTGTTATCATGGTTACAGCCAAGACTACAGAGATAGATAAAGTAAAGGGACTGGATATCGGTGCCGATGATTACATGACCAAGCCTTTCGGTGTCATGGAACTGATCTCCAGAGTAAAAGCCATGCTCAGAAGAAGCGCCAAGCCGGAGGATAAGGAGAAAATCCTGAAGCTGGGTAAGGTTCTTTTAGACAGGGAGAAGCATGCGGTATATGTCAATGATGAGCAGGTGGAACTGACTTATAAGGAATATGAACTTTTAAAACTGCTGATGGTAAATGCAGGAATTGTTACCACCAGACAGGTCATCCTGGATCGCGTGTGGGGCATTGATTTTGAAGGCGAATCCAGAACGCTGGATATGCATATCAAAACGCTCCGCCAGAAGCTGAAAGAAGAGGGAGCCTTAATTAAAACGGTTCGTAATGTAGGATATGTGATGGGGAGCTGACGAATGAAGAAAAAGATTAATTCCAGTTTGATCATGATTGCAGTGGTGGGGATTTTAGCTACTGTACTTTTGCTTACGCTGGTGTATTATGATTTGTTCTGCAGACAGGTCACAGAAGATTTAAAGACATATGTGGCGTTCATCAGGCAGTATGATATTGCAGGTGACCTTCAGGAATCGGGTACAATTGTACATAAAGAAGGGTTGGAGGTTACCTTATTCAGTATTGATGGTCATATTATTTATGACAGCAATGAGACTTACGGTCAAGTGGAAGATAGCAGTGAACAGCCGGAAATCGAGGCGGCTTTTGCTGATGGAGAGGGACAGGCAGTCAGAAAATCCAATACTTTGAACAGAAGCACCTTTTATTATGCGGTACAGCTGAATGATGGAAGCGTACTGAGGGTTGCCAAGGAATCTGAAAGTCTTTTCAGCATTGTCGTCAGTGCACTGCCCAGTCTGGCTCTGGTAACCTGTATGCTGATTGTGGTAAGCATGGCACTTGCACATTATCTGACCGCCAAGCTGGTTACACCCATAGAGCGCCTTGCGGTGAATCTGGAAGATAAAAACGATTCCCCGGAATATGAGGAATTGTCTCCTTTGATCGATACGATTCAAAAGCAGCATCAGGATATTATAAAAAATGCTAAAATAAGGCAGGAATTTACTGCCAACGTATCCCATGAACTAAAGACCCCTTTGACTTCCATTTCAGGATATGCGGAGCTGATTGAAAGCGGTATGGCTTCTGAAACGGATACAGTTCGCTTTGCCAGAGGAATACACAAGAGTGCTAACCGATTGCTGACACTGATCAACGATATTATCCGTTTGTCTGAACTGGATGGTACGGAGGAAGCGCCTCATTTTGAGCGTCTGAATCTGTATCAGCTGGCAGAAACTTGCGTAGATATGCTTTATATGAATGCAGAGAAGCATCATGTTACCATTGATCTGAAAGGAATGGAAAGCTATATTACAGGGAATAAGCAGATGATAGAAGAGCTTTTATATAATCTCTGCGACAATGCCATTCGATACAACAACGAGAATGGTTCGGTGACCGTTGAGGTTTATCCAAGGCAAAGGAACACGGTTCTCGTGGTCAGGGACACAGGTATCGGTATTCCGAAAGAACATCAGGATAGGATTTTCGAACGCTTCTACAGAGTGGACAAAAGTCGTTCCAAATCTACCGGAGGCACCGGTCTGGGTCTTGCTATTGTCAAACATATCCTTGTCAAGCATAATGCTTCCATTGAACTAAAGAGTGAGAGCGGAGAGGGAACGGAGATTACCGTTACTTTTCCGGATATGGTTTAGCGGGTAAAAAGAAATAAAAATGGCGAACCCTTAAGCGGGTTCGCCATTTTCTTCTGCACTTTCGTCAGATATATGTTCAGATTTCCTGGAATCGGGATCTTCATCCTCCACAGGAGGTTCAGGCAGTGTCATCAATACCTTACAGATACGGTTCTGGTCAATTCCCTGTACTTTCAGGGTAATACCGTTCTCAAGAGTCACTTCTTCATTATCTCAAGATCTGCAACGGTCTTGGTATCTCAGCACAGCAGAGAAACCAGGAATTCGACAGCTTGTCCGGTGGCGAAAAGACCCGTGTCAATCTGGCCCGGTTGCTTCTTGAAAAGACGGACATTCTGCTGCTGGACGAGCC
>JAFTVH010000163.1 GCA_017465845.1 Lachnospiraceae bacterium
CAGGGTCTGGTATCCATGACCGGTACTTTTATCGATACCATTATTATTTGTACGATGACCGGTCTGTCTATTGTTCTTACAGGTGCATGGCAGGTGGAAGGTCTGGAAGGTGTACAGATTACTACTTATGCATTTAACAATGGTCTGCCGATTCCTACAGTGGTATCCTCCTTCCTGTTGATGTTATGTCTTGTATTCTTTGCATTTACTACCATTCTTGGATGGGATTACTATTCTGAGCGTTGTCTGGAATATTTGACCGGTGGTAAAATGAAGGCAGTTAAGGTATATCGGTGGCTGTACATTTTAGCTGTATTTATCGGACCTTACATGACTGTTAAAGCTGTATGGACAATTGCTGATATCTTCAATGGTTTGATGGCCATCCCGAATATGATCGCACTCTTTGTATTAAGCGGAGTGGTTGCTAAGGAAACCAAAGACTTCTTTGACAGCAAGAAGCATCTGAATCAATAAACAACTTCTTTTTGATATGTGAAAATGTAAATGATTCAATATTGCTCAATGTGGTTTTTGAAACTACATAGCGTGGTATTGAATCATTTATTTTGCGCCGAAGCCTTGTGTTTCATTCTGATATTTGGTATAATCACTTTTGAGGGCAGATGACCGCGATGAAGCAGAGGGAAATCAGCTGCCGGTACAGAAAGGAAGATATTATGAACGATTATATTATCAGTTGCTGTTCTACGGCAGATTTAGCGGAAGAACATTTTGCGAAGAGAGGGATACGCTATATCTGCTTTCATTTTGAACTGGACGGAAAGCAGTATGCAGATGATCTGGGAAAGTCCATAGGATTCCATGATTTCTATCAGGCTATGGTAAACGGAGCAGATACCAAGACTTCACAGGTCAATGCGGAAGAGTACAAGGCCTATTTTGCTTCTTTTCTGAAAGAAGGCAAGGATATTCTCCACGTGTGCCTGTCAAGCGGCATTTCCGGCTCCATCAATTCAGCTATGATAGCTAAAGAGGAACTGGAGGAAGAATATCCTGACAGGAAGATTTATATTGTAGACTCTCTGGCAGCTTCCTCAGGTTTTGGTTTGCTGATGGATAAAATGGCTGATTTAAGAGATCAAGGAATGAGTCTGGAAGAACTGTATCAGTGGACTAATGAGAATAAATTAAAGCTTCATCTCTGGTTCTTTTCAACGGATCTTACTTTCTTCGTAAAAGGAGGCAGAATCTCTAAGACATCAGGCTGGGTAGGAACCATGCTGAATATCTGTCCTCTGTTAAATGTGAATAGTGAGGGCAAGTTGATTCCCAGATATAAGATTCGTACCAAGAAGAAAGTCATCAAGGCAATCGTGGATAAAATGGAAGAGTATGCAGAAAACGGTCTTGATTACAATGGAAAGTGCTACATATCCCAGTCGGATTGTTATGAAGATGCAAGACAAGTGGCGGATTTGATTGAAGCCAGATTCCCTAAGTTAAACGGAAAAGTTGAAATTAATGATATCGGAACCACCATCGGCAGCCATACAGGTCCCGGAACGGTAGCATTGTTCTTCTGGGGGGACGAAAGAGGCGAATAATTTTAATAAGAATTTGCATGTCCTGTTCCCTTTTAGAATAAACTTTACAAAAAGGGACAGGACATATTTTATGTTGGAAGAATGGGAATATCATGCAGGGAACAGGTTGAAATCAGTAATCATCGTGGGACTTGTGCTCATGGTGGTGGTGCAGTTTGCGGAGGGAAAGTATGAGGAAGGCCGGATTACGCAAGCGAATAGCGAGAATGTAGTGATTGAAGGAGTGTTAACAGAAGGGACGGCAGAAAATTCGCTGACTGACGAAACATTGCTTCAGACCAGGCTGGAACAGGCAGAAACAGATTTCCGCGAAACAGTAGAACAGCTGGCAACCGATAACAGCTGGAGTGCGCAGTACACCGAAGAAGCAGAGAGATATTATCAGCAGTATGCAGAAGCAATGAGCTGGGCGCTTGTATATTATCAAGGGGCACAAACGAATGAACTCTGGAAAGAGGATTTGATTCGGAAGAAAGCAGTACAAATGGAAGCATTGTTCCGTGAGCAGAGCGACAGTATCAATAATTATTTAAAATTAAGAAAAGAATGATTGCAACCATCGCCCGGACATGGTAAAATGTCTGAAAAGGAAAAATAACGGAGGTACGACCATGACTGCTAAAGAATGTATCAAAGGACGCAGAAGCATCCGAAAATTCACTGACAGGCCGGTTCCACATGAACTGCTTGCCGAAATCGTAGAAATTGCTTCTTATGCTCCCAGTTGGAAACACACTCAAATTGTCCGCTATATTGCGGTAGAGGGAGAGACTAAGGCAAAACTTGCCAAGTGTACTTCCACTTTCCCAAATAACGGCGCAATCATGGAGAATGCTCCTATGGTGGTTGCAGTTACCATTATTAAAGGCCGCAGTGGCTTTGAAAGAGACGGTTCTTATACAACGAGACGTGGTGACTCCTGGCAGATGTATGATGCAGGTGTTGCCAGCGAAGCTTTCTGTCTTGCAGCTTATGAACAGGGCCTTGGTACCGTTATTATGGGTATTTTTGATGAGGAAGAGGCTTCAACAGTTCTTGAGATTCCGGAAGGAAGAGAACTGGTAGCTTTGATTCCTGTCGGTTATCCTGCTGAGGAGCCTGTTGCTCCCAGACGTAAGCCCGTGGAAGAATTATTATCTTATAAATAAAATATAAAGTCGAAGGGAACTTTCTCTTCGACTTTTCTACGGCTAATTACTTGCTTTCCATTGTATAACACACAAATTAAAGTGCCTGCCTAAGGCGGAATGGAGGAAATATGAGACATTTAATGAATCCACTGGATTTTACAACCGAAGAGTTGGACAAGCTTTTCGACCTTGCCAACGATATTGAGCAGAACCCTGCCAAGTATGCACATGCCTGTGAAGGGAAAATCCTGGCAACCTGCTTCTATGAGCCAAGTACTAGAACACGTTTGAGCTTTGAATCAGCAATGACCCGCCTGGGCGGAAGAGTTATCGGCTTCTCTGATGCGGCATCATCTTCCGCGTCAAAAGGAGAGAGCGTATCTGATACGATTCGTATCATCTCCTGTTATGCAGATATCTGTGCTATGCGTCATCCCAAGGAGGGTGCTCCTATGGTAGCCGCTGAGAAGTCAGGCATTCCTGTCATCAATGCAGGGGACGGCGGACATCAGCATCCTACCCAGACGCTGACTGATCTTTTGACCATCCGCAGCATGAAAGGAAGATTGGATCATTTTACTATCGGTTTATGCGGGGACCTTAAATTCGGCCGTACCGTGCATTCCCTGATTGATGCCCTGGTTAGATATGAAAATATCCGCTTCATCTTCATCTCTCCGGAAGAACTGCGTGTACCGGATTATATTACAGAAATGCTTCGTGCCAGGAAAATTCCTTACGAAGAAGTCATCCGTCTGGAGGATGTTATGCCCAGTCTGGACATGCTGTATATGACCCGTGTGCAGAAAGAACGTTTCTTCAACGAAGAAGACTATATTCGCTTGAAAGATTTCTATGTGCTGGATACTGCGAAAATGGCCCTTGCTAAAGAGGACATGCTGGTACTGCATCCTCTGCCCAGAGTCAACGAGATTTCAGTGGAAGTGGACCAGGATCCCAGAGCAGCTTATTTTAAACAGGCTCAGTACGGTGTCTATGTCCGCATGGCACTGATTCTGACACTGCTTGGCATACAGGTGCAGTAGAGAGGCAATGCAAAATATAGTATCAGAAAGTTTACAGTAGCCGCTTTTATGCGAGAAGAGAGAGGTATATATGTTGAACGTAGGTAAAATAGAAGAAGGTTTTGTCCTGGACCACATCAAAGCCGGTAAAAGCTTATCCATTTATGAGCATCTGCAGCTGGACAAGCTGGACTGCACAGTTGCAATCATTAAAAATGCCCGCAGTGAGAAAATGGGAAAAAAGGATATTTTGAAAGTAGAATGTGATATTGATAAATTGGATTTGGATGTGCTTGCTTTTATCGATCACAATATCACTGTCAATGTCATCAAAGATGGTGAAATCGTAGACAAGAAAGTGCTGGTACTGCCCAAACAGATTAAGAATGTGATCAAGTGTCACAATCCCAGATGTATCACATCTATCGAGCAGGAGTTGCCTCATGTTTTCGTACTGGCAGACGAAGAGAAGGGCGTGTACCGCTGCAAGTATTGTGAAGAGAAGTACCATGAGAGTGCGAAGAAGAAATAACTGCTTCCTGGTATTGACTTAAACAGTATTCGGTAATCTGTAATAGAAAAAGCCCTGGTGATACATTACAGGGCTTTAAGTTTTTTATTTTGCCCCTTCCATTTTGCAGGGAAGTATGTTATACTTAAAAACATGTTAAGACAAGTTGTTAAGTAAGTTTTGCATGGGGGTATAGCTCAGCTGGGAGAGCGCTTGCATGGCATGCAAGAGGCCGTGGGTTCAAGTCCCATTATCTCCACTATCTAAAGACACCATTGTAATCCGCCCCAAGGGTTGGACTCAATGGTGCTTTTTCTATAAAACCCAGAGTCAAATTTTAGAGGTTTCATACAACAACGGTGATTTCATTATGATTACAAAATTATTGAGGATCGCGGGCAAGGTGTGTATGATTGTTCTCTGCGTTGTTTTGTCGAAAGCGGAAAGGATTTCACGGGACATTCGGGAGGAATCGCAATAAGCGGCGATAATGCCTATATTGCAAGCGGTGATAATATATACGCCATTCCATTGGCATCCTTGCTTAACGCCGAAAATCGTGATTGCGTGAGCATATCCAAAATAGTACCTGTCAATAACGACGCATCCTTTATTTATGCCGACGAGGATTACATATATGTTGGAGAATATCACGACGGCAAATCCATCTTCACCGATCACCCATACGAAACACCTGACGGAAAGTATCACGCCATCAATTCTTTTTTGCAAATAAGATCGTAGCGATAGATTTCGGGAAATAGGAATTTAGTTAAAATTGGAGCTACCGAAGTAGCTCCATGCATTAACGCCAAGGCCAATAGTCGTTGCGGTCACGTCTGTCTCTGCGTTCGTCACGTCTATCCTCGCGACGTTCTTCCCTGCGCTCTTCCCTACGTTCCTCACGTCTGTCTTCACGACGGTCGTCTCTCCGGTCACGTTCACAGCGACAAGGTGGACAGTTGTCGTCACGTCTGCGGCGGTCAAAATTATCAGGCATTGAAATTCTCCTTTTTCTTTTATAATATGACAGAAAAATGCAGATGTGACTAAAATAGCATGATGAGGAAGTAAAAGGGGCATATAAGAAAAAAGGCCCCGGCTTCATTAAGCCGGGGCAAATAAATTAGCAACCGAAGTTAAATAATTTGCAAAGAGTATTAAATAACTCGGAACAGCTATTGAAAAAGTTACACATAGTTTCGTCCTCCTTATTTTTATTTGTGTTAGCTAAGCACAAATAAATTGTAACAATTTTGTAATAAATTCGCAATAGGAGATTATTGGAAAAGGGGCTGTCGCACTAACTGATTAATTCAGTTGGAGCGCCAGCTCCGTTTTCATGCAAAAAAATAAATCCCAAACTATGAAAAGTAAGGGATTTATAGTATAATTAATGTATGACCAAACACATTAATTTACAAAAAGATTATACACAATTTCAGAGCGAATATCAACTAAAACTTCCGCTAAATCTTGAATGTATCATCCCTGAGAATGATTCTGTACGGCTATTAAGTCAGTTTGTGGAGGAGCTTGATTTATCTGACTTATATTCAACGTATGAGAGAATACCTGAAAATCCATCGCCGCGCATATTGCTCAAGGTAGTACTTTACTCTTACATGAATCTTGTTTTTTCATCCCGCCCCATGGAAGAAAAATGTAAAAGGGACATTAATTTTATGTACCTTTTAGAAGGTAATCCTGTTCCGGATCATGCTACATTTGCACGTTTCAGGAGCATGCATTTTGCACCTTGCTCCAAAAGGATACTGGCCGAAGTCACCAACTACCTATACCAGATTGGTGAGATCTCCGGTGATGCTATTTTTATTGACGGGACTAAAATCGAAGCAAATGCAAACAAATATACCTTCGTCTGGAAAAAAGCAACCACTAAAAATCTTTCGAAGCTGCTAGATAAATTGGCTGCTTTTGTTGCGGAATGTGAGGAACTTTATGGCATCAAAATCGTGTATCACAACCAGGTAAAACTGAAGCATGTAAAGAAACTGCGGAAAAAACTTTATGCCCTGAAGGAGCAGGAAGGGATCAACTTTGTCCACGGTACCGGAAAACGCAAGAACCCCTTGCAGAAAACCATTGAGCAGTTGGAAGAATATCTGGAAAAGCTGAAAGAATACACTATGAAACTGCATGTCTGTGGTAGACGCAACAGCTATTCCAAAACAGACCACGATGCAACTTTCATGCGTATGAAGGAAGATGCAATGGGAAACGGTCAGTTGAAAGCAGGATACAACCTGCAGCATGGAGTGGATTCCGAATACATTACCTGGCTTACGATTGGTCCCCAGCCTACGGATACGACTACCCTTATCCCTTTTCTGAAAGATATGGAAGAGAACCTTGCTTTCAAATACAGGAAGATCGTGGCAGACGCAGGATATGAAAGTGAGGAGAATTATCTTTTTATAGATGAGAACGAACAGCTTTCCTTTATCAAACCGGCGAATTATGAGATTTCAAAAACAAGGAAATACCAGAATGATATAGGCCGTGTGGAAAACATGGAATATAATGCAGAAGAAGATTATTACACCTGTAAAAATGGGAAAAAACTGCGATTGACAGGGCTCCAGAAGGATAAATCAAAGACAGGATATGTATCGGAAAAATCACTTTACACATGTGAGGATTGCAGTAACTGTCCACATAAGAAAGAGTGTATCAAAGGAAACAACTGCAAGACGCCACTTGAGGAAAGGACGAAGCATCTGCAGGTCTCCAAAAAATTTAAGGAACAACGAGCGGCTGACCTGGAAAGAATTCTAACAGAAGAAGGATGCCAGTTAAGGATGAACCGAAGCATACAGGCAGAAGGTTCCTTTGGGGAGTTGAAACAGGATATGGGATTCAGGCGTTACCTGTGCCGCGGAACATCAAATGTATTGGCTGAAAGTACCCTGTTAGCAATCGCCCACAACATCAATAAGTTGCATAATAAGATTCAGGCAGAACGCACAGGAACACATCTTTTTGCATTGAAAAAAAGTGCATAAATTTTAGGGTACGAAAATCCCAAAAGAAGAACAGGCTTTGTTTCAAAACAAGGCCTGGGAAAGTGCGCACATATAAATAACGAAATACATGAAACCCTCGTTTTAATACAAAAATCCTAGCAAAAAGTGCTGTCGCACCTATGATTTGTTAATCATTGGTGCGACAGCCCCTTGCTGATGATTTCCAGTATATCAATCAAGTCATAGATAGTATTCAGTTGTACGTCACGCTCCAGGATGTTGTTCTTTAAGTCTATAGACAACGTTTCAAATTTTTCCCGCAGTTGGGGAGCTACGTATGATGCCATGTTATCACCTCGGTGATAGTATGTGCAGATGGATGAGAAATATACTGAAAATATAAGCCATAATATTTTGTAAAACTAAGCGCCGCTTTGGTCAATTTTACCGCAAGCAGATTTACGGGCCAGAATATTATCAAGCATATCACTGAGGACCACCAGATCAGATGATAATACGGAAATTTCATCATCAGACAGACAATCAGCAAGTTGACATGCGATGGTGGATAGGTAAAGGAGGTTTGAACAATTAGTCATAGTAAGCACTGATATGGGGAATTTATATTATTATATGCAGATTGAGATGGTTTCGATTGATAAAGGCAAGCAATTTTGCTTGACATTTAGGAGAGAACAAGATATCTTAAATTTAAATACTTATATTTACTATAATCTGTGAGTTCTTATGATATATGATGTATATTCCGGCAGGTTCTGCCACGGAAGGAGTGAGGTTTTAGATGGACGATGCGAAAAATATGTGGGATTTTCCCGTGATGGAAGGAGTTTCTTTTCAGAATGCAAATCGGGTTCATCCTCTTATGCAAGCCAGAATTGAGAAATTGTTGCAGAGTATGTTGAAAGATAAAAATGTTCGAAAATTAGTGCTATTCGGGAGCTCACTGGAATTTCGCTGTAACAGTAATAGTGATATTGATATTTACATTGAAAAAAAAGATAGAGACAAGAAGCTGGAGCATTTTCCGGATTTAGATTGTGAAGTAGATATTGTGACGAATCTGTCTCCGGATTCTAAATTGTATTTTGAGATAGATAAAAAGGGCTTGATATTATTTGAAAGGTAGATAATATGTGTGATATACGATTATTTCGAAGTGCAAGAATAGATTTTGAGACGGCACATGTACTATGGGAAAAGCCTTATAATGATGAAATGATTTTAAATAACGCAGCATATCATTTGCAGCAGGCTGTGGAAAAGGTTTTGAAAGGGGCTTTAGAGTGTATCGGAATTGGGCGTGAGATGTAATCACGACAAATTCCGATACAACTGAAACAGGTATCCAATAGATGCAAATGCTGTGCTCTGGCTGTTTCGCTGATATTATAATTATTTCTGCAATAATATTCCAAAGTTGACAACAGGTAAGAATTCTTAGACCGGTCATATTCGATGAGCGGCTTCAGAATAGAATTTACAGTCTCGATGATTTACGAATAAAGTCTTCCACAGGTACTTCCAAAATAGCTATGCTTTCAGCATTTATTTCGGAAGCCTTCTGTACCGGATACAGAGGTTTGATATCTTTCATATGAGGTAATTCCAAAATTGTCTTTAAAGTAATCATACGGCCTCCGTAAAAATAGTATATCCTATTTTACCATAAACAGCCCAATCCCGACAACTGAAAGCAGAAGACTTACTGCCACATCTTTTGTGATTTTTTCTTTGAAGAAAATGCGTCCAAAGATGGCACTTAGTATGATTACCACTGCACTGAGGATAGGAAACTGGAAAGAAGCGTCCATAGTGACCATACAACGCAGAGAGAACAGATTTCCTACTGCATTACAGATTGCATAACTGCCTGCAAATACAATCAACATCAGGAACAGTTTTCCGGTCATCTTGTCACATCCGATTTCCCAGAATGCAGATTTAAAGACAGACTTTTCCCCTTTTTTCTTCTGCATGGCAGCGAGAATGAAAATGATCAGAAAAGCAGCTATACAACGGATGAAAGCTGTCACTAACACAAAGCTGTTCTCATCTACTGCATAGGCGGAAATCTGATGCATTTTAGAAAAGATGCTGATCAGACCGTTGGTAAGGAATACCAGCGCACAGTAAAAAACAAATTTGACGTTATCTTTGTTTTGGGCTTCTTCTGTGTCTTTTTTCAGGAAGGACGGAAGAAGTGACAGACAAAGAATCACGATACCCAGCCATTTCGCAGCACCTGCGGTCTCACCCAGAGAAAAGATTCCATAGAAAAACGGGATGACGATACCGCCTAAAAGGCAGTAAGTGCTTACTGCGGACACCTTTCCATAGCTCATTGCCGTAAGTGTGGCAACAGAGCAGATAATTCCTCTGACGGAGTACAGGAGCCCATAGAAAAAGGCGGGAACATTTATCTTTGTGGGCAATCCTGACTTTATCATGAGGAAGACTGCCATGACAGCACTGCTTATAAGCAGATTCCACAGGCAGACGGATAATCCGCCGGTTGTGCGTTTCTCAAAGTGCTTTTGAAAAATGAACTGCAGAGAGAAAAAGATACAGGCAAGTAATACGTATATGTATTCCATAAATGACCTCCATATAGTATAATTGATCTAATTGACCTTATTCAAGGCAGGGTTATTGTACTAAAATGGAAAAAATCTTATCATGTACAGATGTTATAATATTTAATGCTGTATTTTGTTAAAAATAACCAGAACAGAAGCCGGAGGAATGAAATGAAGGACACAGCAGGATATATTGCTAATAAGTTAAATATCAGTAAATCTACAGTGAGTAAGGCAATGCGTCATTGCAGCGGTGTAGATTCCGATACAAGACAGCGTATTCTGGAGGAATGCCGCGGAATAAATCATCAAACTCAAAGTGAATGTGCTATCTATGCAATTCTTCCGGATGTTCCACATTATTTTTGGAAAGAAGTAAAAAACGGAATTCGTGATGGTGAACAGGAGACTGCCCCTGTAAAGTATAATATCTATACCAAGACAAGTGATGAAGCAACGGTGCTTCTGTATCTTGATGAAGCAGAAAAGCTGAATGCGCGGTCGATTATCATAGCATCGTATATCACACCAAAAATACACCGGAGACTGGAGAAAATGACGGAAGGGAGATTTGTGATCCTGCTTTCCGAGTACTATGAATTGAAAAACAGCTTTTTTGTAGGCGGGAATGCTTATGAGGACGGATATCTTATGGGAAAGAAGTATCTGGTCCGTTATGCGGACAGGAAGCTCGTTTTGTTTTCCATTTCAAATAATTTAAATGTAGGAAAAAGATTAGAGGGATTTTGCCGGGCAGTGGAAGAAGAATGTCCGCAGCTGATAAAGGATGCAGTTTGCATTCAGATGGAAAGAAAGATTATAAGGGAACAGAAGCTGCTTCCTTCAAAGCTGGCTTTTTTATTAACGGATGCAGCCAGGGATGGACAAGACTTTTGCATTTATTCTCCTATGGGAATGATGCAGCTTCCCCTGGGGCTTAACAAGGCAAAACTTACCGACAGAGCAGTCTGCCTGTGCCATGATTGTTTCACGGAATATCAGTGTAACGTAAAGAGTCTGCAGGAGGGGTTTGCAGTTACCTGCAATCAGGATATTTTCGGGCAGGGGCTGGCTGCTATAAAAGCGGCGACCGAATATGTGAGATTTCACACATATCCGCCGCAGAAAGAGATTTATGTTCCTTCTTATATCTGCGAAGAAAATACGCGGACATAAATTATTTCTGGTTCTGCCTGATGTTTGGTAACCTTCCGGAATGGTAGCAGAAATGACATTCTATTGCAAAATCAAAGAAGGATATGAAGTATACCTAAAATGTACCGTAAAGAATCAAAAAATACAGGAGAATAACTGCAGGTAAAGCAGAAGAGTGGTAACATTGGACGATTGATGCAATCGTGTAAGGCTTCAGTAGTCGGGCTGATGATTTATAATCATCAGCCCGACACATTTCCCATACTTTCCATGTTTATATCTGCAATCTCTTCCGATACACGCTGGGCGGTAAACCAGTCTGCTGTGCAAAGACCTTATGGAAATAACTCGAGGAAGAAAATCCGAGGCAGGCAGAAATTTCCGAGATGGAAAGGTCGGTAGTCTCAAGCAGCTTCTTGCTTTCTGTTATTTTTTCACGCTGAATATACTGAGTGATAGTCAGCCCTGTCTGGCTGATGAAATGTCTGCATAGATGTTCACTGCTGTGTCCCAGGCGTTCTGATATTTCTTTTACTGATATCTTTTCATGTAGATGCGCGTGGATATCCTGGCAGATTTGGGTCGCTAAAACGGAATCGGTATCAGGTATTCTGTGCTGAGCAGTTTCTCTGGCAAATTCCATAAGCATCTGCTTGAACAGGATGCTAAAATCTGAGTTGCTTTCAATCTCATTTGCGAGCCGATAATATTTTTCTGCCAGAGCGGCGCTGTCTTTGGAGGGCACATTTCCTTCCTGGGCACTATGACAGGCCAGCGTAGTGAAAATGATCATAAGACTCTGCAGGTTATGGCTGCTGTCTGCTCCAAAATCGGGAAATCGGTCCGTTGTAACGGAAAAATTCTTAAGACTGGCTTCCAGCCGGTCGCACTGACCATATTTGATACAGGACAGGATACAGCGGTAAAAGGGATTATTACTGAAAGGTGTTAGGGGTTGTGAAGAGGGCGGATATTCAGAAACGGATGATGTGGATTGGAAGTTGATATAAGGAACGGAAGAGATTTTCTTGACTTCGCCGTCATGCAGCAATGAATATAAGAGTTCCAGGGCATAACGGAAACGTTGATTCGTATAAAAGGGGAGTGAGCGAAGCCATTTTGTCAGGTTATCAACTTCCGCCTGTGTCAGGTTTGACGCCTCTGAGATATCAATGATTTGCCTGGGAGTGCATTCAAAGGATGTGACCGGTCCAAACAGAAGTATTTTCTTTTCATGTCGTATCATACCGAGAAGCAGGTTCTGTGGAGTCAGTGTAGTGAAAGCAGTATGAGCATCGGTTATTCCGTTGCTTAGGTAAATATGAGCCAGATTAGGTCGGAAATCATTGTAATCAAGTTCGATGGAAAGGTCTTCATTGCAGAGTGTAAGGGGAATCCCTGTTGCACGATTGAACATTTCCAGTAAGACATGTAAGGTCATAAGCGTTCTCCTGTGTAAAAAATATTTGTTTTATTATACCAAGATTGTGTGGTAGATGGCAAGGAGAGATTTGGCGTAGCTGTTATGCAGTTCGAAATAGAATTGCGCTAAGTGTGTAATTATGATATAATGAGCGCAAGCGAGCGGGAACAATCGAAGCTTGCTCATTGCGAGCGGCGAATGTCGATTATGAGCGTAAAAAGGAGGATTAAAAGCATGGGATATGTTGAAAGAAAACGTTGGTTATTTTTTGGTCTGCCGTTCACATTTACGAAATACTTTATCAAAGAAGATATGATTACCGTCGACAGCGATCTGCTGAAAACGGTGGAGAATGACTGTTATATGTATAAGGTGCAGGATGTGGAACTGACAGCTACTTTGGTCCAGAAGATGTTCGGGTTGGGAACAGTGGTGTGCCACACGGGAGATACTACGCACCCGAAGCTGGTATTGGAGCATATCAAACATGCCAGAGAGATTAAGGAGTTTATCTTAAGGGAGTCAGAGGAAGCCAGATTGAAGAGGCGTACCGTGAATATGCTGGATATCGGTTCAGATGCGCTGGATGATGATGGAGAATAGCTTTAGTCCTGCTTATAAGAAGAGGTGAAGTATGGAAATAGATATGACAAAGGGCAAGCCGGCAGGGCTGATTGCCAGATTTATCATTCCCATTATTATCGGTAATATTTTTCAACAGCTCTACAGTATGGCAGATACCATTATTGTAGGGCGTTTTGTTGGTGTGGAAGCGTTGGCTGCGGTGGGAAGTACGGGGGCTGTGACTTTCCTGATTCTGGGATTTACCCAGGGGCTTACTACAGGATTCACGGTCTTGACGGCACAGCGGTTTGGTGCGGGAGACAGGGAGGGGATGAAGAAAAGCATCGGAAGTGCAGTGATTCTGTCTGCGTTTGTGGCGGTGTTCATGACGGCGGTCAGCATGCGTTCCATGGATTGGCTGCTTACAGTTATGAATACGCCGGAGGATATTTTTGATATGGCTAAAAGTTATATCATGATCATCTGTGCCGGTATTTTCAGTAATGTGCTTTACAATCTTTTGGCAAGCATTATGAGAGCTATTGGTAACAGCGTGGTGCCTCTTGTGCTTTTGTTGATTTCTTCGGTGATTAATATTGTCCTGGATTATGTACTGATTGTTTACGGACATATGGGAGTGGCAGGAGCTGCATATGCCACAGTGATTTCCCAGGCGGCAGCAGGACTTTTGTGCCTGATTTATATGATGAAATGTGTCCCTGTATTACATGTGGAAAAGCATCATTTTGCATTGGATGTCCAGTGTATACGCAACCAGCTGGCAGTGGGTATTCCTATGGCGCTGCAGTTTTCCATTACGGCAGTGGGAACGATTCTGGTGCAGGCGGCACTGAATCTGTTAGGCTCCACTGTTGTGGCTTCATATTCTGTGTCAAGCAAAGTGGAGCAGCTGGTGTCGCAGCCTTTCTGCGCAATGGGGGTCACCATGGCTACTTATTGTGCACAGAACAGAGGTGTCAATGATCTTGACAGGATTCAAAAAGGTGTGAAGATTGCCAATATTATGTCTGCAATCTATGCTGTGGTGATCTATGGTGTGATATATATGGTGCTTCCTCACATCATTGGTCTGTTTGTGGCAGGAGACATTGGGGAAGTGTATGGTTATGCACGTACTTTTGTGATAATCTGCGGAGCATTTTTCATTCCTCTGGGTATGATATTTATTTTCAGGAATGCACTGCAGGGGTGTGGCTTTGGTTTTCTGCCCATGATGGGCGGCGTGGTGGAGCTGGTAAGTCGTTCTGCTATGGCTTTTGTTGCAGCAAGACTGCTCAGTTATGAGGGCGTTTGCATGGCTAATGTAGCCGCGTGGTCTTCTGCCGGTATTTTCCTGTGGATAGCCTATCGTATCCTTATGAAGAAGATGATACAGTCGAAGGCAGCTTTTTGCGGGGAATCAGAACACGCTCAAATAGAAGCCCTGCACCAAACCAGAACGGGGCGTAATCCAGTCTGATATATCGTTTGATATTCCAGCGGGAGTGTTGATAATCCCATGGGCACAAGCCACGTTTACCCAAGAAGGTACCGGACAGGTACTCGGCAGAGAAGATCAAAGACATATAAGATAAGCCTCTGAACCAGGTCGGTGCAGCGTGCAGCAGTCTGGCAATGGGTTTTAAAAAGGCAGCGCAGCCGTAAATGGGGAACATCCACAGGGAGGTTGCACCTTTTAAGTTAAGCTCTCTGCGGCGCAGGGAGTCGAGAGCGGTAAAAGTGATTTCCATGCACCAGCCAATGGTGCCGCATTTAACAAAATTACGAAGGAAGGTCATGTGGTGCCTTTCCGGTTGCCGTGTGGCGGAAGCCTTTTGAGCAACCAATGAATTTATTGATAGTAATCATTCTGCCATAGGGCTTTTGCGAATGGCGTAGACTGAACTATAACTATTATGTCCGGGGAGAAAAATATTTATTCGAAAGAGGCAGCGAAATGAAATATCAGGAAGCATTAGATTATTTGGAATCATTAAGTGCACATCGAAATTTGCCGGAGGCTGGCGGTATTCGGAGATTGTGTGAATATCTGGGTAATCCGCAGAAGGAATTGAAGTTCGTGCATATTGCGGGAAGCAACGGTGATGGCTCTGTACTTGCCTATGTTTCAGCAATTTTAAAAAGTGCAGGCTTTCGGGTTGGACAGTATTTCTCTCCGTTTATTTTTGACTATCGGGAGAAAATTCAGGTAAATGAGCGGCCGATTAC
>JAFTVH010000164.1 GCA_017465845.1 Lachnospiraceae bacterium
CATGACAGCGGGTGCCTTTGGGAGCCAGCTCCGGCCCAATGGGGCCACGGTAGCGCGGGGGCTGTTTCATAAAAGGCTCATAGGGGCTATTGGTGAAATTCATACGCTGTCCTCCTCATCCCACGCATCGTCCTCATCGGCATAGGCGCTGTAATCCGGCTCCTCATATTCCTCCTCCGGCTGGGAAGCCTGTTTCTTAGGACGGTAGATTTTGAAATACCATGCGCCCACGCCGCCGATCAGCGCAACGGCTGCGATCAGAATAATTGTCCCGGTGTTAGTGCTTTTCACCTTGGGCTGCTCCGGCTCGGGATCGTCCACAGGCTCGGGATCAGCGGTAGGCTCTACCTCGGGAGCTACACCCGCACACTCGGTCATATTGGTGGCGCATACCGGGCAATCGGTGTTGACGGCCCCGGCCATACACTTATCCGTACATTCACAGGCGGGCAGCTCGATCCCCGCAGCCTCCGCAGCGGCCAGCAGATCAGCTTCATCCACCACGCTCAAGAAGTAGGTCTGATACTGTTCGCCGTCCTCGTCCACGGGCTTGTCATAGTCAATGATGATGTAAAAGGTGTTGCCGCCGCTGGTCTGGACCGTGATAAACTGCTTGTTGGTATGTTCATCGTACAGAAGATCACGGGTGACAAAGCTGCCATCCCCCGTAAATCCGGCATCCGGCTCGGTGGCCTCGGTTGTTTCTTCCACAGGATCAAGGCCCTCCCACTGGTCGGGATTTCCCGTCGCCTCGGGGGCATCTTCGGCCTTGGCGTAGGCCGTCATGGTAAAGCCACACATAAAAACAGCGACGCACAGAAGCGCCGCCAGCATACGAAATTTTCTCATGTTCAGTTATCCTCCATTTCCGCAGCGCCGGACTTCGGGACAACTTGTCCCAAAGTTTCCCCAGAGCGCAGCTTCTCCAGCAGCAGGGGCAGCTCGGTGAGGGAAACGCTCATGCCACGCACCATTTCCACGATCTCGCTGTTTTCCGCTTCGATCTTGCGTTGTTCCAGTTCCTTCAGCTTTGCCTGCAGTTCGGCAATTTTGGCTTTGACCTTTTCGATCTCTGCCTCGATCTTTGCGCTTTTGCTTACTGCCATTGTTTCCTCCTTTTAAGATAATCGCCCGAAGGCGTAGAAATGAGACTGCCAATAGCTTGCCGACAGGTCGGCATATCCGATGGGATCTCCGCAATGGAGCATCCAGCCGTCGCCCACATAAATGCCCACATGGGAAACACCGGGTGTATCGTATGTCCCGGTGAAGAACACCAGATCTTCGTCATTGCATTAAAAAAGACCAGTCAGCAGACTGGCCAGCAACGGGAAACCTCCTTTCCGTTTGATCTATATGGAAATGCCGCCCATAGTCTTCTCGGGCCACGTAGCATGCGAAACATTTGATGATATTCATAAAAAATCCGATATGATTCGTGTAGCGAAATTTGGGGCATAAGTTAATAAAAAATGTCACCATTTGTCAATAACAAAACATATATTTGGTGAAATACTTTGAAATATTTAACTGTGGAGGTAATACCATGTCGGAAAAGACCATCACTCTTTTGAATGCAGAAATGCCAGAGAGCGTTGATAGAGCACTGACCAATTTGACAGAACAGCCAACAAAGGCTGTTGGAAATACCATTGCAGATATATGGTTTTTAGTTTTTGGTGGGATTGGTCACTTGGCAGAGAAACGTAAGCTGCGTTATGCGGCTGATCTAGCGAAATATAATAATGAATTAAAAGAAAAGATAGAAAATATTCCTGAAGAAAAAAGGGTCGAAGCAGATATGCAAATAGTTGCACCAGCATTGGAAGCATCAAAATACTGTGTTGAAAAAAGAAGAACTGAGGAGTATGTTTGTTAATCTAATTGCTTCATCAATGAACAGTGATAAGATGAATAATGTACGTCCGATTTTTACTGATATAATTTGTAAACTATCTCCCATGGATGAGCAATAATTAATATCAATTGTGCAGATTTTTTACTTAATAGTGATGAATATATATTCTGGAAAATATCAGTAAATCGCATTTCGTTTTCTTTAGCGGTCTTGGAGCAACTTGGCTTCATTTCCTTTGGGGAATCGAAAAAAGAACATATCGATACATTGAGAATGAGTGAAAAGAATCTAGTATTTTCTTATTATTTTGATAAATATATTCAAAATATTTTTAAAGATAGTATGGTATTCGATGAGATATACACGGGCATAATCGATAGTCTTATGAAGCTATTGGCAGAGAAATCGACAGGTAATGAGACTCTGCCAAGGCACAAATCTACTATTGAGTTTTTCCAGAAAAATGTGTCAATAACTAAGCTTGGTGAAAAATTTAAAGATATTTGCCTTTAATATGAGATACCTCACGGTTTTATTTTTTGAACGGTCCATAAACAAAATAATCAGGACAAAGCATTTTGACTACCAAAAGATATGGTTTGCGATTTTTATTTAGCAACATCTAATAGCGGCAAGGGATTATAATGGATAATTTAAAGTTTTGATCTGACGGTGTATTTACAATTCTTGCAGCATAAGTATAGAAAAGAAAATGAAAATTAGGAGCGAATTCAATGGAGACTGTAATAGTAAACAATCCTGCAATTGACTATTTTCTTGCAAAATTTAGAGACGAGAGAAGCGGAACATATGAATGTAATGTTTGCGTCGAGACAATTTCAATATTTTTGGCAGGCGAAGTTTCAAAACACCTCTCAACGGAAGACATAAGTGTAAAAACACCACTAGGGAGAAAAACATGCCCAGTGATCAACGAGGAGGTTGTACTGATTCCAGTTCTGAGAGCAGGAGTATCTATGCTAAGCGGATTTCAGAGAGTTCTCCCAAATTCAAGGACTGCGTTTGTATGGGCCCACAGAAATAAAGAGGCTGTGGCGGAGCTTGACAAATGTAAATTCCCCTCGGATATGGAGAATAAGACGGCAATTATACTGGATACCATGCTTGCCACCGGCGGTACAGTGAATCTCGTGAGCGACCTGCTCAGGCCCTATAAGCCAAAGCAGATTTTGTGTGCATCGATATTAGCGATACCCAGTGGTGTAGCAAATCTGTCAGATGATATCAATACTGTGTTTGCAGCAGGCATTACAGACAAATTGGATGACAATTTATATGTCTATCCTGGCGTGGGAGATTCAGGGGACCGACTGTATGGCTAACGTAAAAGCCTGAATTGTACAGCCTAGGCCAATGGTTGCTATATAAGTAACCTATATAAAAACAACAGCAAAAGAGAGAAATGAGGAAACAGTAAATGCTATTTGTACTTTCAGGCCCATCGTATGTAGGAAAAAAGACATCCATAACGCATTTTATGAAATTGTATTCGTTTTCAAGCATCATTCCCTATACTACGAAACCACATGACCATCGTGTGGGGGAAATAGAGGGGATACAATATCATTATGTTGAAGAAGCGTCAAGAGATGATATAGCCAATGATGATTTCATATATGACGAGCCATTTAACTTTGATGAATATAAAGAAACAACATTATATGCTTACAAAAAGAGCGATATTATAAATGCGATAGAAAGCTATTCCAACTTTATCATCCATGCATCTGTAGGTAATGCGGAGAAGATGTACGGTGTATTCTCTCAATACCACACGAATCTAGATGCGAACGACAAAACATGGACCCAGCAGATTTATTTTATTTTTCTAGATTTTAACAGTCAACTGACCCCAGATTTCTTTCGACAGAAACAGCCGGGCAATAAAGAGGGGGCCGCAATAGAATCCCTGTCGGATTCGAAAGCAGGATTTATAAATAGCATTGTGAATGCCGGGAAGACGAAAGTAGTGCCAGAAAATTCAGCTGTTAGCTCATATGGCTTTAAACGCAGATTTAGCCATGCCCAAAAAGAGATACAATTTTACAGAGATCATAATAATATTTTTGACGCAAAGGTCACATCGGATAAAGCATACGAGATTTGTGAGAAATTAGAGGCAGTGATTCTACCTAAATTAAAGGTGATGCCAACCTCCCCAGATAAAATCCCTGGGCCGCTAAGTAACATGGATATCATTTATATGTGTGAGAAACGCAAAAATGATCCGCTGGAGATTCATATTGATGGAAGAAAGGCTACATCAGACGAAATCGAGGCACTGCTCTGCGGTTGTGGAATGCATATCAGCCTATCAAACCACATCAGGAGAATTACACGAAAACCAGTGAACCCGTTCATTGATATGGCAGAAGATGCGATTGATATGGAGATGATTTTGGATAGAGCATATCCCGATGAGACGATCAACAAGGGATATGTATTGTGTCCACATGAGATGATCTTGTGCTCTTCCGATGAATCAATAAAGCTGCCACATGATGTTTATGCAATGGTCGCGTCTAAATTTTCATATACTCAGTTGGGATTGTCAATTGAATTATCCCCCAGCATTATTCAAAGTGGGCACAATGGAAAAATTCATTTCCAAATCAAAAACAATACGGATAATTATATCTGTATTTACCCGCATATTCAGGTGGCTCAGCTTCTGTTTTTCAGAACAATACAGCCAAGCACAAAAGTGTATTACGAAGATAGCAACCACGCATATGACCGCGAATACCCTTCTCCTTTGTCGAAATTCAGAGATGACAATACAGCGTTGGATAAGGCAAAGAAGCCCAAAGCAGGATTCATCAAAGGGATACTTCTTCAATTGAAAGAAAAAATGACTGCTGCTGTAGTGGGAATAATTTGTACGATTGCTCTATGCATTTTGTGGGCCTCTCAATTATATGATGTGGCACAAAACTATCTTATTCCTCTTGCTAAAAACTTGCCTGTTACGGCACTTGTGGTGCTATTTGCATTGACTTCCTGTACCGCTAACACTGTGGTATACATAATTGGTGCTTGTATATTACATATATTGGGACGTATCAGTCATTTTATTCATAAGAAAAAAAGAGAAAAAGATGGTTGACTATGGAATAAGAACAGTTATAATAATTTTCGAGTGCTCAAAGCAAATTGTTATACCTACCCTTTCCTCGCTAAAGAATGTGAGGGAACGAGAAAGAATATTTGCTTGATATGCGGGAATGTCTCGGTAACAATCATATTATTTATAGTGACGGACGTAACTGGCGAAAATCCCCGCATATTGAGACGCTCTTTTGCCCGGTTTAGGGGGAGTGTGTAACCTCTCTAACCGGGAGAGCGCTTGAATGGCATTCAAGAGGTCAGCGGTTCGATCCCGCTTATCTCCACCAGGAAGTCCTGAAATCGTAAGATTTCAGGACTTTTTCTTTTGAAAACCTGGCTATTTTTTTGCAAAAATCAGTCTTTTCCGAACCGGGGCGTTACACCCCGGTTCGCGTTACTTTATGTACCAGAATCGTACCAGAATCACGACGATTCCAAGAAGTCCAATACGTTCAAATGAGAGGCTTTCGGATTCTCCGAAAATGCATTGGAAAACTTTTCGATTGCTGCCAGTCGTACCGGGTCCTGCACATGCAGATAGTGCTTGGTCATATCCACATCTGCGTGACCGACGATGCTTTGGATCGTAGCAAGGTCAACACCCAGCATCTGCATCTGGGAAACATAGGTATGCCGACAGCAGTGAGGCGGCAGAACCCGAACCCCTTCCATCGCTTCCAGTGTCTTTTTGTATAGATTCCGGAAGTGGGATTGATTGCAGGGTTTTCCGGGTTTCTTGGGAGATTCCCAAATGAACTTATTGGGCGTATCCCGGAGCAGTCTTGCACAGTAGCGGATATTCTCGGGAACCGGGATGTTACGGTAGCTGTCGAAGGATTTCGGTGTACCAACTACTGCCGTTCCCTTATCTCTGCTAAGTGCTTGCTCAATGATAATTGAAGAACCATCTTCGGAAATGTGTCTGGGCTCCAGGGCAAGCAGTTCCTGACCCCGCATACCGGTTCCCAGCATCAGACGGATACTCCATCCGATTAGATTTTCCGGGAGATTCTTTAGCAGATTCCTTACTTCCTCCGGCGTGAAAGTATCTTTCGGCTTAGGACGAGCTTTTCGCAGCTTGTCCGCAAAGGCTACGGGATTTTTGTCCAGAAGATCATTCGCCACGGCCTTGTTGAAAATCTGGAACAGCATACCCCGGCATTGAGCCAACCGGGAATTGGAAGCTCCGTCTTTGCGAAGCTTTTTCAAAAATTGCTCAATGTCGTAGGCCTTGATCTGCTTGAGCTTGCGTCTGCCGAAGTGACCTTCCAAAATCCGAAGGGTGTAGCGGTAGCTCTCCTGGGTGGTGGATTGGATGTTTTCCTTGTGGTTATCAAACCAGATCTCTGCCCATTCTCCGAAGGTATAA
>JAFTVH010000027.1 GCA_017465845.1 Lachnospiraceae bacterium
AGAAAATCCCCGGAATGTGCATAAACAGGCATGTCCCGGGGATACTTTTATCTGTATAAATATGGTAGTCATGTTAGCCCCATCGGCTTTTGAGAAAACCTTCCTCAACGTAAGAGAAGGGGCGGACAATCACGGAAAGGCAGGAAAAAAGTATGCAATATCTGGAAATTGAAAAAATACATGGAAGAGAAATCCTGGATTCCAGAGGAAATCCCACCGTAGAAGCGGAGGTTACAGTGCGGAGCAAACAGAATGGAACCGAGCATACGGGGGTGGCTGCAGTACCCTCCGGTGCAAGTACAGGACGTTTTGAGGCGGTAGAGCTTCGTGACGGCGAGACAAGGTATTTTGGATTGGGTGTGCAGAATGCTGTAAAAAATATCAATGAGAAGATATCCAGCGTCCTTTGCGGACGTAATGCACTGGAGCAGATAGAGATAGATCGAATCCTGATGGAGACCGATGGTACCGAAAATAAAAATAACCTGGGGGCCAATGCCATGCTGGCAGTATCGCTGGCAACAGCCAAGGCGGCGGCAGCAGCTTTGCATTTACCGTTGTATCGATATCTCGGAGGTGTCAGTCCCAGACTACTTCCGGTGCCCATGATGAATATTTTAAACGGAGGAAAGCATGCAGCCAATACTGTGGATTTCCAGGAATTTATGATCATGCCTGTGCAGGCGGAGAATTTTGCTGATGGGCTTCGAATCTGCGCCGAGATTTATCACAATTTGAAAAATATTTTAAAGGACAGAGGACTATCCACAGGTGTAGGAGATGAAGGCGGCTTTGCACCGGATTTACCTGATGCGGAAAGCGTATTAACTGTCATAGTCGAAGCCATCGAAGCAGCAGGATATGTTCCGGGAAAAGATATCAAGATTGCCATGGATGCTGCCAGCAGTGAATTATATAAGGAAAAGACAGGCATGTATCATTTCCCGGGAGAGAGCAGCTTGAAGGGAGAAGAAATCATTCGCAGCACGGAAGAAATGGTTGCTTATTATGAATCCCTGATTGAACAATTTCCTATTATATCTATTGAAGACGGATTGGCAGAAGATGATTGGGATGGCTGGAAAATGATGACAGAGAGGCTGGGTAACAAGATACAGCTGGTGGGAGATGATCTGTTCGTTACCAATACCAAACGTCTTGATGCGGGGATCAAATTAAACTGCGCTAATGCTATCTTAGTCAAAGTGAATCAGATCGGAACGCTCTCAGAAGCCATTGATGCTGTGGAGATGGCTCACAAAAATGGATATAAAGCCGTGATATCCCACCGTTCAGGAGAGACAGAAGACACCACCATAGCAGATCTTGCAGTAGCGCTGAATGCAGGGCAGATTAAGACCGGTGCACCATGCCGCAGTGACCGTGTGGCAAAATATAACAGACTGCTTCGTATAGAAGAGGAACTGGGCGCAGCAGCACAGTATCTGGAGCCATTTCATAAGATATAACTGCTCAGTTATGAGTTGTTATGTCCCTGAAGCTGAAGGATTACTGCAAAAATTATGTTGACATTTCTTATGGGTTACTATATAATTATTTTTCGTAAGATCACCGCATAAGTTTGTTAGAAATTGCTAACTAATTTTATATAAAAATTAAAATTTTGGCAGTTTTTATGAGAAATGATATAATAAGCGCAAGTGGAGCTTGTTGAAAGCGAATGGTGAATGTGAATTACAAGTTGTGTTTGTGATATAATTGCATATACCGTAGAGGCAGCATGGTACCCGGCAAGGATGCAGGAAATTGAGCTGATATGCCGGATGCCTTTGCGCTTTTATATAGGGAGGAATGCTTTGGCGTGGTCTTAGATTTAAAAAGGAGGAGAAAACATGAAAAACCGTAAGAATGTTTTAGCTCTTCTGTTAGTAGGATGCATGTTGGCTGCTACAGCCTGCGGCGATGGTGGAAATAAATCTACCGGAACACCTTCTACAGAGAGCAGCGCTGTTGCAGAAAACAGCAGCGAAGTTCAGTCTTCTGAATCAGAAGAATCTGAAGCAGTTGTAGCTGAACTGAAGAGCCTTGTTAACAAAGAGTATGGTACTGACTACATTTCTCTGTATGAGCAGTTTGGTGAGGATGTAACCATTGCAGATGTAACCGAAGATCCGGAAACCGGATTTGCATACATCGAGCGCGATGGCGTTCAGTATCTGCTTGGTCTGGACTTCCTGTCCATGGCTATGGTATACAATACCACCGTTCCTGAGGGCGGACAGTGGGCAGATGCAGATGCTGTATACGCTAACTGGTGGAAACTGTACATTCAGAGATGGAATTATCTGCTTCCTGAGATTCCTCTGTATGCAAACGAGTACTATGATATGTACAATACCCAGATCGGTGGCGTTGCAGAGAATCCTACCAACCCTTATTGGGGACCCGCAGATGCCTTGATCGACTGGACTTCTTCCAAGGCTGACAACAGCATTATCATTGGTAACACCACAGACCTGTCCGGTAAGTTCCGTTATTCCAACTTCGGTGGAAGTAACCCTGGTGCAGCTGACCTGGATATCGAAGAAATGACTCGTGGTCTGGCTCTGGTTGAGAAGACCAAAGAAGGTGGTTACACATGGAACAGCACTGTTGTAAAATCTCATAACGAGACTGAAAATGAAGATGGTTCCAAGACCTTCAACATTGAAATCTTTGATGATTTGAAATTCAGTGATGGCTCTGCTGTTACTGCTAAGAACTATCTGGTTCGTACCATGGTGTTCAGTACCCCTGTAGCTGCTCAGGCTGCCGGAAAAGATCATATGGCTGGTATGTCCCTGCTTGGTTTTGAGGCATTTGCTGCCTATAACGGAACTGCAGAAAGCGGTGCTAATAAGGAACTGACTGGTTTGAGAATGACTGATGACTATAACTTCTCAATTACCATCAGCCCTGATTACCTTCCTTATTTCTATGATGTCACATATGCTGCTCTTGCTGCTGACTATGTTCCTATGTGGCTGGGCGAAGCTGATATCGTTGATGATGGTAACGGCTGTTATCTGACCGATGCATTCTATGCAAAGGAAGGCGACAAATATGTAATGGCTGATCATATTCTGGCTTCTGCACTGAATACCGATCAGACTTATCCTTACTCAGGTGCTTATGTTGTAGTTTCCTATGATGATGCAGATAAGTCTGCTATCCTGGAAGCTAACCCTAACTTCAAGGGTAACTATGAAGGAACTGTACCTTCTATCCAGAAGGTTGTATACCGTAAGATCGTTTCCAATACCCAGATGGAAGACTTCAAGGCTGGTAACGTAGATGTTATCGCCGGTATTACCGGTGGTTCTGAGACCGATGAAGCTATCACTCTGGCTGATGGCTCCAATGGAAAATATGCTTATATCCACTATAGCCGTGCCGGTTATGGTAAGCTGGGATTCCGTGCTGACTACGGTCCTGCTCAGTTCACCGAAGTACGTCAGGCTATCGCATACTGCATGGACCGTGCAAAGTTCGCTAAGGACTTTACCGGCGGATACGGCGGTGTTACCGACGGACCTTATTACACCGGTAGCTGGATGTATCAGGCAGCTATAGATCAGGGTATGCTGTTAGATGCATACGCTACTTCTGTTGACAGTGCTATCGAAGTACTGGAAGAAGGCGGCTGGATTTATGACAAAGATGGTAACGCTTACACCGAAGGTGTTCGTTACAAAAAGATCCCTGCTGCTGAAGCAAGTGAGAACGATATTAACTACAAGGCAAAAGATGGTGCTTATGTAACCACCAAGGTTGGCGATGACTATTATATGCCTCTGGTACTGAACTGGTACGGTACTACCGACAACCCGTTCACTGATCAGCTGATTACCGGTCTGATGGAGGATGCTAACATTGCTGCAGCAGGTATGGTAATCCAGAATACCATCGGTGACTTTGCTCCCATGCTGGATGAACTGTATCAGGCAGCCGTTTACGGTTACTATTCAGGTACTCCTATGTACAGTATCTTTAACTTCGCTACAGGATTTACAAGTGCTGTATATGACTACTCTTACAATCTGACAATTGATCCTTCCATGTATGACGATTATTCTATTTACTACATCAAGGATCAGGCAGATGCTTACTGGCTTCAGTAATTGATTGCTGAAGACCAACCCCTGATAGATAATATCAGAATATAGACCGGCGCAGGACAGGGCTTAATCTTGGTTCTGTTCTGCGCCGATTGATTTATATTACTTGTCCCTTTAACGGACAGTCAGGAGCAGCCTGACTGCCTATTTATTATATTAAGTCGTCGTTTCGGCGGCGGAACGAGGAATACAAATGGGTAAATATATCTTTAAAAGAATCATATACATGATCTTTATGGTACTGATACTTTCCTTTATCATGTATCTGATCTACAATCTTATCCCTAACAACCGCGCCTATACAGACGCCAGGGCTGAGATACAGACATTGAAGCAAGGATTGACTGAAGAAGAGAAAGAGACGCGATTTCAGGAGTTATATCTGACCTATCAGAGAAGATACGGTACAGATACAGATAATATGTTGATCCGCTATTTACGTTGGATGGGTTTGTATCCTAAATACGGCGGAGAGTATGATGGCCTTCTTCAGGGTAACTTTGGATATTCCTATGAGGCGCGTGACAGCGTTATCAACGTTGTAAAAGCCCCCATGTTAAACACCATATTTATAAATATATTTGCAACAATTTTTGCACTGGGCATTGCAATACCAATGGGTATTGTTTGTGCAGTGAAGAGAGGAAGCAAGACTGACCAGGCAGTACAGATTATTACGATTATCGGATACAGTTTGCCGGTATTCCTGTTCTGCATCCTGTTTATCTGGTTATTCTGTTCCACCCTTGGAATCTTCCCACCCAGTGGCATGAAGACACCCGGTAGTAACTATACAGGCTGGAAATGGTTTGTTGATACCATGTATTACTATGCCCTTCCTCTGATTACCATGACATTCTGTTCTCTGGGAAGTATGACCAGATATACAAGAGCTTCCATGGTAGAAGCACTGAGCATGGACTGCATTAAGACAGCACGTGCAAAGGGCTTGCGCGAGAAGACTGTTATTTATTCCCATGCATTCCGTAATGCGCTGATTCCGGTAGTAACTCTGGTAATCGGGTGGTTCCTGGGTATTTTCTCAGGTTCCGTTGTTATAGAGTCCATGTTTGGTCTGAATGGTATGGGTAAACTGATGATTTCATCTTTAAGAACAGCGGACTTCGATGTTATCATCCTGTTGCAGCTGTTCTATGTAGCAATCTCTCTGATCGGTAATCTGATTGTAGATATTGCTTATGGCTTTATCGATCCCAGAATCCGCGTCAGCAAGTAAGGAGGAGTGAGAAAATGAGTTCAAATACAAATAAAATGTCCCGCTCCAATTGGCTGCAGCGCCTGTTTTGGGGGAATAAAGTACCGGCAGAAGAAGTGGATATCAATAAAGTAGAAGAGATTGTCAGCCCCGGCAGGCAGATTGTCAACAACTTCTTTGAGAGGAAGCTGGCAGTGTTTGCATTGTGTGTGGTACTTGGCATGTTTCTGTTCGTGTTTATCGGACCACTTTTCATGCCCAATTATTATGATGCTTATACAGAAGTAACACAGAAGAATGTACCGCCTACCATGTCCATGCTTTCTGTGCCTTCTGAATTGAAAAATGATATTAAGATGATTGACAGCTATGGTACTTTCAGTGTAGGCCTGTCTAATTCCGGTAAGGTTTATGTATGGGGCGCTACCAAAATCGGTACCACCGGCCTTGATGTAAAGAATATTCCCGAAGAAGTTAAGAACACCAGGATTGCCATGGTGGCAGCCGGTATCGACCATATCATTGCCATTGGGGAAGACGGTACCGTATATGGTTGGGGTAATTCCCGTCTGGGACAGTACGGTATTCCGGCAGAGGAAAGCCCCAGCATCGCAGCGATGCCGGAAGAACTGGTGAATGGTAAGATTGATGTAGCTAATATCAAGAAGCTGGAATGCGGTTATCAGTGTTCAGCAATCCTGATGAATGATGGTACGCTGTATCTGTGGGGGAATAAGAACTCTTACAGCAACATTGATAAATTCCTTGGAAATATCACTTTTAAGGATATTACTTTCACGCTGAATTATATCGTAGGTCTGCAGGAAGCAGGAACTACGCTTTATACAGGGACCAGAGGTCTGTTCGGACAGGTGCGTTCCAATATCGACGGTAAAGCAGTCAATATTGCAGATTATTTGAACGGACGCAAGATTGTCTCCATTATTGCCAATAATAATAACATTTGTCTGATGTTGGATGACAACTCTGTATGCTTTGCAGGTGATTTCCAACAGAATAGTGTTCCTATGGCCACTCTGGCTGAGGGAGAGTACTTTGTAGATGTAGAAGCCGGTACGAACTATTATACGGGTCTGACCAATAAAGGAAACGTATACTCATGGGGAAGCAACATCTTAGGACAGGTGGATGTACCCAAGAAGCTTACGGGAGTGTCAAAGATTTATTCAGGTGCTTTCCAGAACTTTGCAGTGGATGAGAACGATGACCTGGTGGGTAAATGGGGACTGAAAGGATATATCTTCGGTACCGATCAGTACGGCGCTGATATTTTCCAGCGTATTGTTAACGGTGGTAAGATGACTATGACAATCGGTGCAGTAGCGGTTATTATCTCCAGTATCATAGGCATTATCATAGGATGTCTGTCTGGTTATTTTGGAGGCAAAGTGGACATGATTCTTTGCCGTGTCATGGAAGGTTTCTCTGCAATTCCATTCCTGCCATTTGCTATGATTCTGTCTGCGGTTATGAGCCAGATGACATTGAGTGAGGAGATGCGTATCTTTATTATCATGTGTATTCTGGGTGTACTTTCATGGACGGGCTTAGCAAGACTGGTGCGTGGACAAGTGCTGGCAGCCAGAGAAAGTGAATATGTGGTAGCTGCACAGGCGATGGGGGTAAAATCTTTCAAAATTGCATTTAAGCATATTCTGCCTAATGTAATTTCTGTTATCATAGTTAACCTGACTTTGTCGTTTGCTACCTGTATGCTGACAGAGTCTACCTTGAGTTTCCTGGGATTTGGTGTCAACTATCCTCGTCCCACATGGGGTAACATGCTGAACGGTGCTAATAATGCGACTGTTATCCAGAACTTCTGGTGGCAGTGGCTGTTCACCTCTATTTTCCTGGCAATTACGACCATATGCATCAATATCGTAGGTGATACCCTGCGTGATGTAATGGATCCGAAGTCTAGTGTAGATAAGTAAGGGGGAGGAATTATTATGCCATTGTTAGAAATTAAAAACCTTCATACCTATTTTAAAACGAAAAAGGGTATCGTTAAGGCTGTTAATGATGTATCTTATTCCGTAGAACCCGGAAAGACCATGGGTGTGGTTGGAGAATCAGGTAGCGGTAAGAGCGTATCTGCCATGAGTATCCTGAATCTGTTGGATGCTAACGGCTATATTGCAGAGGGAGAAATCCTTTTTGAAGGTCGTGACATGACCAAGCTGAGCAGGGAAGAAATGTACCAGATTCGAGGTAACAAAATTTCTGTTATCTTCCAGGAACCCATGACCAGTCTCAACCCTGTGTTCACCATTGAACGTCAGCTCAGTGAGCCGCTTAGGATTCATCAGCATATGAAGAAAAAAGAAGCTGCAAAGAAAGCAATAGAAATGCTTCGCGATGTGCAGATTCCCAATCCGGAAGCTGTTGTAAAGCAGTATCCTCATCAGCTGTCCGGTGGTATGCGCCAGCGTGTCATGATCGCCATGGCACTGGCATGCCAGCCTAAGATCCTGATTGCGGATGAACCTACCACCGCACTTGATGTAACCATTCAGGCTCAGATCTTAAAGCTGATGAATGAATTGCAGAAGTCTCACGGTACTTCCATTATTTTCATTACCCATGACCTTGGCGTTATCAATGAAATGGCTGATGACGTAGTTGTAATGTACTGTGGACAGGTTGTAGAGCAGGCTCCTGCAAGGACCATCTTTACAGATTGTAAGTTTTCACATCCTTATACAGAAGGTCTGATGCATTCCATCCCCCGTCTGGACAATGAAGGAGAGAAACTTGAACCGATACCAGGTGCGGTACCTCACCCTCTGGCACTTCCCAAAGGATGTAAGTTCGCACCAAGATGTAAATATTGTACACAGAAGTGTCTGGATGAGGAGCCTGCTTTGGTAGAAGTAGCGCCCGACCAGAAGATCAGATGCTTTTATCCGGAGAAGGAGGTGAGAAACAGTGCCAGCCACCAAAAAGAAGTTGTTAACAATCAGTAACTTGAAGAAATATTTCCCTGTAGGAAAAGCTTCCGCTTTAAAGACACAGTTGTATGTTCGTGCTAACGAAGATATATCAATCGATATCTACGAAGGTGAGACTCTGGGTCTGGTAGGGGAGTCGGGATGTGGTAAATCTACTTTCGGCCGTGTACTGCTTCAGCTTTACCCTCAGACTGCCGGTAGTACCATGTACTATGGACGTACTCTGGAGGAACTGGCTCCCAAGTACGTTGGTTATACCCTGAAAAATGCCCGCAAGATGGTAGATAAATACCATGAGGCACAGAAGAAAGCTGATGAAGCTGTTAAAAAGTGCGAAGAAGCCGGTGATACTGTAACGCATGAACAGAACAATGCCAAGGATGAACTTGTCTTTGCAGCAGAGAATGCACTGAACAATGCAGCTAAGATTCTGGGCGGATTCATGGTATGTCCTAATATAGAAGAGCCTGCAAAACTGATGTATGATTTATATGAGTCTCAAGTGAAGCTTTACAAGCTGCACGAGGAGAAAAACGAGACTTCCATGAAGCTGGAGGCAGCGAAAGCAGCCGGCAAGGATGAGAGTAAGGCTGCTGATAAAATAAATCAGCTGGATGCTCAGATTGCCGAACTGGAGAAGAAGTGTGCTGATGATACAGTCAGAATCGAACAGGTGAAGGACAAGTATCGCAATCTCCCTGATTTTGACAAATATGAAGCTATGAAGGATGACGGCGTGGACCTGTCCCGTTTGAACTATGGTGAAATCCGTAAGCTGCGTAAGGATCTTCAGATTATTTTCCAGGATCCTTATTCTTCTCTGAATCCCCGTATGACGGTTGGTCAGATTATTGAAGAGGGTCTGGTGACCCATAATATGTACCGTAAGGGTGCAGAGGACACCAAGCAGTATATTCTTGACTTCATGAGAAAATGCGGACTGCAGGATTACATGCTTCACCGTTATCCTCATCAGTTCTCAGGTGGTCAGAGACAGCGTATTTGTATCGCACGTTCCCTGGCTGTGCAGCCCAAGTTCGTAGTCTGCGATGAATGTGTATCCGCTCTTGACGTATCCATTCAGTCCCAGATCATTAACCTGCTGCAGGAACTGAAAGAGTCTCAGAATTTGACTTACCTGTTCATATCTCACGATCTGTCGGTTGTAAAATATATTTCCGACCGTATCGGCGTTATGTATCTTGGTAATATCGTAGAACTGGCTGACAAGAACGACATTTTCAGGGATCCTCGTCATCCTTACACTGTTGCTCTGCTGTCATCCATTCCTACCACAGATCCGGATTCCGCATCCAAGGAACGTATCATCCTGGAAGGTAACATCCCCAGCCCGATCAAGCCTCCTACCGGATGTAAGTTCCACACAAGATGCTATATGGCGACTGAGAAATGTTCCCGTATCGCACCCAAGCTTACTGAGGTTGAACCTAATCACTTTGTAGCTTGCCACTATCCTGAGTGCAAGCTGGGCAAGTGCGGTGAGTATTTATTTGATATTCATGATCCGAAGAAGGATTTGAAAGAAGAGTAAGAATAAACATAACAGTTCGGCTTCCGGTCGGGCTGTTATGGTATTTATGGACAGAAAGGAGAAGCACCATGGCGATTTGGAAACGCATTAAAAAATATGATAAAGATGTGACAGAAGAAGCGGAGGAAAGATTTTCCGAGCTGGAAAAGCATGATATGACTTCGATGATTGTCAGTGCAATGCTGACCATATGGCTGCCATGTGTCCTGGTGCTGATTCTGATCTGTGGATTAGCTTATTTGTTTCTTGGACTGCCCTTTGCAAAATAAGGGCAGTTTTATTGCAAATTCGTAACTAATTTGCTGAAGAATTTTGGAAAAGCAGTTGAAATTAATTGTATAATGTGGTAGAATAACATTTGCTTGACATTAGGAGGTGTGGAAATGGGAGCGCTTAAAATCGTTTTAACTATTATTTTTATATTGGTATGTATCGCACTTACCGTGCTGGTATTGATGCAGGAGGGAAAATCAGCAGGACTTGGAGCTATCAGTGGTGCAGCAGAAACCTACTGGGGCAAGAACAAGGGACGTTCCATGGAAGGCCTTTTGGTCAAGATTACCAAGATTCTGGCTGTATGTTTTATCGTGCTTGCGGCAATACTGAATCTGAGCGTATTTTAAGAAGCAAGGACAAAAGCACTCTAGTGATATAGGGTGCTTTTTTTGTACAACAGTTCACGCGTCAGCATTGAGAGGAAAAGCGCATGCTTGCATGCGGCTTTTCCTTACAACGCTGACGAAGGGAGCGCCATTTCATGAGCAAAGTTAGCCGCGAAGCGGCGAGAAAGCACCGCAGGCGCGGCTTTGCGAATGGCGCGGACGTGAACTGTACAACAGTTCACGCGTCAGTAAGGAAAGAAAATGGATATCAGAGAGAAGAGAAAGAAAGTTATTTGTGATCTGGTAAATGATGAGTTATACGTCCCCATGAAAGAGAAGGAACTGGCTATGTTCCTGCAAGTGGCGAAAGAGGACAGGCAGGAGTTCCACAGCATCTTAGAGGAGCTTCTGGAAGAATGCAAGCTCATGATTACCGGCAAGGGAAAATATATGAAATCCAACGGCAAGGTGCTGACCGGTATCTTTATCAGTCATGCAAAGGGATTTGGATTTGTGGAGATTGAGGGAAGAGAAGATGATCTTTTCATCCCGGAAGATAAAGTGCACGGTGCTTTTCACAAGGATACGGTGCAGGTATCTCTTTTGAGCGAGGTACCTGACAAGAACAGCGGAAGGCGCCAGGAGGCACAGGTAGTAAAGATTCTGGCAAGAGGCATGAATCATGTGGTAGGTACCTATCAGCAGTCCAAGAATAATTATGGATTTGTGGTGCCTGACATCTCCAAGCTGCCGCAGGATATTTTTGTGCCACGGGAGCGCTCCAAAGGGGCGGTGACCGGCAATAAAGTCGTTGTAGAGATTACTGATTACGGTTCTGATTATAAGAGTCCTGAGGGCAAAGTGGTTGAAATCCTGGGGCATATTAACGATCCGGGTGTGGATATCATGTCCATAGTACGCGGCTATGAGCTTCCTATGGAATTTGGCGAGAAAGTCATGAATCAGGTAGAGAGAGTCGCCCATGAGGTTTCAGAAGCGGATATGGCAGGCAGACGTGACTTGCGCGACGTGACCATGGTCACCATCGATGGGGAGGATGCCAAGGATCTTGACGATGCAATCAGCGTATCCTTTGAAAAAGGTGTATATCATTTGGGCGTACACATTGCGGATGTAACTAATTATGTGCAGGAGAATTCTGCACTGGACAGAGAAGCATTGAAGCGTGGCACCAGTGTCTATCTGGTGGACCGTGTCATACCCATGTTGCCCCATGCGCTGTCTAACGGTATCTGTTCCCTGAATGCAGGAGTGGACAGACTGGCTCTGAGCTGTCTGATGTCAGTGGATTTAAAAGGCCAAATCATTGATTATGATATTTGTGAATCAGTCATTCGTGTAGATAAGCGGATGAGCTACACACAGGTGAAGAATATTCTGGAAGATGATACGATTGTGCATCGTGAAGAGGAGTATTTCCGGTATGCGGAACTGGTTCCGATGTTTCATCTCATGGAGGAACTGGCAGCGGCCCTTCGCGGCAAGCGCAGAAAGCGCGGTTCTATCGACTTTGATTTCCCGGAGGCCAAGATCATTCTGGACAAAGAGGGGCATCCCACGGATATCAAGCCCTATGAAAGAAATGTGGCTACCATGATCATAGAGGATTTCATGCTGGCAGCCAATGAGACGATAGCCCAGAACTTTTACTGGATGGAGCTTCCTTTTGTATATCGTGTCCATGATGTCCCGGATGCGGACAGGATTCAGAAGCTGTCAACTTTTATCAATAACTTCGGTTACTATATGAAGTCCATCGGTCGTGCCAAAAGCAAGGTCAGCGACCAGGAGATTCATCCCAAGGAGATACAGAAGCTGCTTGATAAAGTAGCCGGTACGCCCGAAGAAGCAATGATCAGCCGACTGACTTTAAGGAGCATGAAGCAGGCAAAATACAGTACGGAAAGCACAGGTCATTTCGGTCTGGCATGCCAGTATTACTGCCACTTTACTTCTCCTATCAGAAGGTATCCTGATCTGCAGATTCACAGGATTATAAAGGAGCAGCTGAGAGGAAGAATGAGAGAGGAACGTGTTGAGCATTACCGCACTATTCTTCCACAGGTATGCAAGCATTCATCGGATACGGAGCGCCGAGCCGACGAGGCAGAACGTGAGACAGAAAAGCTGAAGAAAGCTGAGTATATGGAAGCTCGTATCGGTCAGACATTTAAGGGTGTGATTTCAGGCATCACGACCTGGGGAATCTATGTGGAGCTTCCTAATACGGTAGAAGGATTGGTGCATGTATCCAGATTACCTGGCGATTACTTTTATTACAAAGAGGCCAGCTATGAGATGGTAGGCGAGGCAACCGGGCGTGCTTACAAGCTTGGTATGCCGGTTACAGTCCGCGTCATTGGAACCGACCGCCTAACCAGAACGGTTGATTTTGACCTTGTGACAGAGGATACAGAGGACTGACGGGCGGCAGACAGCTGCCTGCACCGCAATAAATTCGACGGAGCCGCAGCAGCTTCGGAAAGGTGGAAAATATGGCTAAAAAAGAAACTCAGAAACTGGTGGCCAACAATAAAAAGGCCTATCATGATTTTTTCATAGATGAAAGCTATGAAGCAGGAATCGCTCTTCACGGAACCGAGGTAAAGAGTATGCGCATGGGCAAGTGCAGTATCAAAGAAGCCTTCATCCGTATCGAGAACGGAGAAGTCTTCGTCTATGGCATGCATGTCAGCCCCTACGAAAAAGGCAATATCTTTAATAAGGATCCTCTGCGCGTGAAGAAGCTTCTCATGCACAAATATGAGATCAACAAGCTGGCTGGAAAAGTAGCTGAGAAAGGCTACACTCTGGTGCCCCTGCAGGTCTATTTTAAAGAAGGCAAGGCGAAAGTGGAAATCGGTCTTGCACGAGGCAAGAAGCTCTATGACAAGAGGGCCGATATTGCGAAGAAAGACCAGCGCAGAGAGATGGAGAAAGAATTCAAAGTGAAGAATCTGTAATCACCTGACAAAAGAGAAGGAGAAACAAATGGAAAGCAAGAAATTTACATTAATGTATCCCTGGGATGAAAACGGCTACAAGCCGGAAGTAGAATTTGAACTGGGAATGTGCGACACCGGTTTTACCATGCACATCCTTGTTCCTGAGTCAAACCCCAGAAGAGAAGAGACAAAGCATCTGAATTATGTACATTTGGACAGTTGTGTGGAATGGTTCGTTAATTTTGCTCCCGAAATCTGTGACAGATACTTTAATTTTGAAGTGAATGCCAATGGAGTTATGAACGTTGCGTTCAGAAAGGACCGTTATGAGTTTCAGCTGCTTACCCCGGAGGAGGTGGAGTCTCTTGGAATTGAAGCTGTCATTCATCAGGACAGTTGGGAGATATCGTATATTGTACCTTTTACCTTGATAGAAAAGTATATTCCGGGTTATCAGTTTAAAGAGGGCATGGCGATTCGCGCTAATTTCTATAAATGCGGAGAGAAGACAGAGCAGCCGCATTTCGGTGTGTGGAAGCATCCTGGTACACCGAAGCCGGATTTCCATAGACCGGAAAGCTTTGGAGAGATTATATTGAAATAAAATTTGTTCCGCCAATAGGTAAGTCAGCCTGATGACAGATCATGAGACTCTGTCATCAGGCTGATTTTGTCGTCGGAGTTGTAACTTTATACGTGAACGAAGCAAATGCAAGCATCGTTAAAAAGGTTAGTAAATAGCAGTAAAAGATATTATGGAAAAGATGTCGTTTGCTTTATAATTATACTGTTAGTGCATAATATTGTAACGACGCATTACAGATAGGAGGAGCATATGAAATTTTGTGAGAGAGCAAAGGACAAAAGCTTCTGGGAAGAAGTAAGAACCAAACCTGAGTATCAGTTTCTGATAGATGAACTTCTGGAAATGTACGAAGAGTACGGGCAAGGTGAGATTAAGGATATCAGCTATGATGCTTTTATGGTATATCATAAAACGGGAAGCCGCAATGAATTTGAGTTTGGCTATTATTTTCCACGCAGACATCGATTGAATGCATGTGCACTGTTATCTTTGATTTATCCGGACAATGAGGAGTATTTTGATAATCTGATGAATACCATATGGGCAATCTGCAATGAATATTGCTGGGCCCTGCCCAATCATGTAAAGAATTCAGAGGTTGAATATAACGATACCTATATTGATCTGTTCGCAGCTGAGACAGGCTATGCTTTGAGCGAAATACGTTATCTTCTGGGTGACAGAATGAGTAAGTTGATGAATGAGCGTATTCATCATGAAATTGAGAAAAGGATCGTTCAGTCCTTTATCAATCATACATATGGGTGGGAAAAAGCAGATAATAACTGGGCCGCTGTCTGCGGCGGAAGTGTAGGATGTACGTTTATGTATGAACGTCCTGATCTGTTTTATGAAGTGAAACCCAGAATCGATGCTGCTATGAAGAGCTTTTTGGAAAGTTATAAGGAAGACGGAGTGTGCAGAGAGGGATTATCCTACTGGCAGTATGGTTTCGGATTCTTTACCAGCTATGCGCAGAAGCTTCTGGAATTTTCCAATGGAAAGATTAATCTGTTTGAGGACCAACATGTAAAGAAGATCGCCCAGTTCCCTACAATTACATTCCTGGATCAGGGTGCTGCCATAAGCTTCGCGGATGGTCCCAGACAAGGCGAGGTGGGACTTGGCACTATGAGTATTTTGAAAAGTCATTACGGCGATTTGATTTCCGTAATACCCAGGGAATATTATATTACACATGACCATTGCGGACGTTGGAGCTTGCATATTAACAGTATTGTGTGGTTCGATCCCAAGATGGATTTTAATGCGTTGCCGCAGGATGCAGTATATTACATGAAGGAATCAGAATGGTTTGTTAAAAAATGTGCAGCATATGGTTTTGCTGCCAAAGGCGGAAATAACGGAGAACCTCATAATCATAATGATCTGGGTAATTTTATCTTATGCCATGGCGGACGTCAAATTTTGACAGACCTGGGTGCAGGGGAGTATACCAGAGATTATTTTGGGGAAAAACGTTATACCATACTGTGTAACCGTTCAGCCGGCCACAGCGTTCCCATTGTGGATGGGTGTGAGCAGTGTAAAGGAGCAGAATATTCTGCAAAAACTGATTTTGACGGGGAAAAGCTGACCATAGATATCACGGGAGCATATCCCAAGAACCGTGTTTCCGGTATTGTGCGGGAATTTTCGTTTACGGCTAACAGCGTTCTGCTGAAAGATAGTTTTACGTTTGAGGATAGCTGCAAGGTGATAGAGAGATTGGTGACACAGGTAAAACCTGAAGTCTTGGACGGGCGCGTACAACTGGAAGACGTGAGAGTTTTGTTTGATGCATCAGCATGGGAGATAAGTGTTTCAGAGGAGATGCATGCAAATCATTCACAGGGAAAAGAGAAGGTTTATTTGGTTGATTTCTCACCGAAACAGCAGAAGAGTGAATTTGAAGCTCAGTTTGTAATTGGATGATGGTGTCCTGCTGAGATCAGATAAAGTTCATAAATAATTTAATTTAAGGCAGCCTGATAGAGAATATACTCTGTTATTAGGCTGCCTTTATAGTTGTATTATAATTTTTGATCTTCTTCTGATGGCACATAACATGCGATATCTTCCAGAGAACAATTTAAGATGCGGCAAAGATCATTTAATGTTGTGGTATTCATAGGTTTATTTTTCCGTAGTTTGTCAATAATCGCACTGGAAATATGATATTTTGTTATCAAAGTATAAGTCGATTCGTTTGATTCCTTGAGTGTTTTCCAAAAAGGTGAATATTCTATCACAACTGTAATCCTCCGTCTATAAACATAATAGAAGTTGTTTGCTTACTTGCATATAGTCATGAAAATAACTATTTGATAAAACCAATTAAATTATCCGAAGATTCAAAAAGTTACAAAAAAAATACAAAGCTTTACATATCCCCCTTTTTTGGAGTGTATAGGTTTTATTTTAACTTGACTATAGTCATTAAAGTGACTATAATGAGGATGCACAAATTCTACATAAAAGGAGAAGTGGTTTGGTGGAAAGAAAAGCGCTATTTGTAGCAACAGTAGGCGGATTTGCTTCACAATTTGAATTAAGCAATATAAAGATACTCCGCAAAATGGGGTATGAAGTCCACTCAGCTGCAAATTTTAATGATCCCGTATATTTGGGGAAGGAACGGGAATTGAATGATTTAGGTGTAATACGTCATCAAATTGTTATAGAGAAGTCTCCTTTTATGTTGAAAGCAAATGCAAAAGCATTAGCGCAGTTGACGAATATAATCAAGAAAGAAGATATATCATTGGTCCATTGTCACACTCCCGTTGGAGGAGTTATAGGACGGATGGCAGCGGCGCTTTGTGTATCTAAACATCCTACAGTTATTTATACTGCTCATGGCTTTCATTTTTATAAGGGATCACCATTCATTAATTGGCTATTCTACTATAACATAGAACGCGTTATGGCTCATTTGACAGATTGTTTGATAACCATTAATGAGGAAGATTATTATGCAGCACAGAACTTTAAACTTCGGAAAAGGGGAATTGTCTGTAAAATACCGGGGGAAGGGATCAGAAAGGAAGCCTTTAAACAAGTAACAGAAGAAGAGAAAGAGCGGCTGAGGGATAAGTACCATATTGATAGAGACGCCTATTTTATACTTTCTGTAGGAGAATTGAGCGGTAATAAGAATCACAGAATGATTATCGAGCATATGCCGGATATTATACAAGCCATTCCTGATAAAAAGGTCTTATACGGAATCTGCGGAGAAGGCTTTTTTCATGAGGAGCTGTCGGCTTTGGTGAGAGAAATGAAATTAGAAGATAATGTTGTTTTATTCGGTTATAGAGAAGATGTGGCGGATTTGCTTTCGTGTGCAGATTGTTTTTTATTTCCCTCGATTAGAGAAGGGCTTGGAATGGCTGCTTTGGAAGCGCTTGCTTCAGGGATACCGGTAATCGCATCAGATAACAGAGGAACCAGGGAGTATATGAAGAATGGTGTAAATGGTTTTGTTTGTAACCCATTTTCACCACAGGAATTTGTGGAAGCAATTAAACGTATTCAACAAATGACTTCAGAGGAGAAGAAATGTCTGATTGAAAATGGGCAAAAAAGTATCATTCCGTTTTCAATTGACAATTCTCAGGCTTGCATGAAAGAGATTTATCAAAAAATGGACGCCCGAATTTCAGAGCGAAAATTGGAAATTCAAATAGTTAAGTGTGGTAAAGGGAATGAATGTAAAGATTTACATATATGACATATTGGTAAATCGCAATAAGGACATCCAACTAAGATACAGAAGATTGAGAAATAAGGTTTCCGGGATTGGAAGAGCAGTTGCCTGGATATATTTGATTTTCTTAAACCTCTATTGCCTGATATGTGGTGAAAGTGTATTGGAAGCATCAATGACTCAGGAGGAAGAGAAGCCTTTACTTCTAAATCAAAGTGAATCATCCTGGGGAGGAAAAAAAAGTGCGGATGAATTGATTGAGAAATTGATGAAGTATGATGTTATTTCATTTGATGTTTTTGATACATTAATATTCCGTCCGCTTGCTGCAGCAACTGATTTGTTCTTTTTGGTGGGGGAAAGATTGGGATATCAGAACTTCGAATATATTCGAAGAGAAACGGAAAGAAAAGTCAGACTCGGGAAGCGGAAAACGCACGGTCATACAGAAGTGACTTTGGATGAAATATATGCCAGTCTTTGGGAGGATGCCGGAATCGATAGACTGAAAGGTCAGGAAGAGGAATTCCGGATAGAAAAGGAGCTCTGTATGCCGAATCCTTATATGTCAAAAGTATACCGGACCTTAAAAGAGCGAGGAAAGAAAATCGTTATCATATCAGATATGTATCTGGAAAAATATAGAATGGAACAATTACTCGATAAGTGTGGATATACAGACTATGCAGCACTATATGTGTCAAATGAATTTGGAGACAGTAAGGCGGAAGGAACGCTCTACAATAGAGTTATGCGAGAAATGGGTCTCAATCGCCGCTATATCCATGTAGGGGATAATTATATTTCAGATGTAGAACAGGCAAAAAAGGCCGGCTGGGAAAGTGCTTATTATACCAATGTTAATGAGTTGGGTAACAGATATCGTACAAAAGATATGTCCAGAATAGTTGGTTCCGCTTATGCGGGAGTGGTTAATTCACACATATACAACGGACTCAGGGATTATTCACGTGAATATGAGTATGGCTATATATATGGAGGCATCCTTGTTTTGGGGTACTGCCGGTTTATACATAGATATGCAGAAATGCATGGAAGTGACAGGATTCTCTTTTTGGCCCGAGACGGAGAAATTTTGAAAAAAGTATATGACAAACTGTTCCCGGGGGAAGAGACAGTATACACATATTGGTCAAGAAGTATAGCTGTAAAGATGTCAGCAGCCTATTACAAATATGACTATTTTCGAAGATTTCTTTATCACAAGGTGAATCAGAAGCAGACAATGGAAGAGATTTTAGAAGATATGGATCTGGGGGATATGGCAGATCTGCTTAAGGCGGAACAGCTTGATCGATCAAGTATACTGACGGATAAAAATGTGGATGCACTTAAAAGCTTTTTGAATAAACGCTGGAATGCAGTATTAAGGCATTATGAAAAGCTGATGGAAGCCGGAAAGAAGTATATCACACAGGTGACAGCAGGCGCTGAAAACGTGTGTGTGATTGATATTGGGTGGGCTGGAAGCGGTGCCATGGCGCTGAAATATCTGGTAGAAGATGTCTGGAAAATGCCATGCAATATAACCGGAATAATAGCCGGAACAAATACCGTACACAATGCAGAGATGGATGCCGGTGAAGCCCAGTTACAAAGCGGTCAGCTGGTAAGTTACTTGTTTAACCAGGGTATGAACAGGGATATTTGGAAAAAGCATGACTTGAATAGAGGAGATAACCTTTATATGGAATTGTTGATGAGTTCTCCAACACCTTCATGTAAAGGATTCGAACTGACGGAAGAAGGAGAAGTAAAAGTGCTATTCGGAATACCGGAAAGAAATCCGGAAGGTATCATTGAAATACAAAAAGGAATTATGGACTTTGTGGAGAAGTATTGCAAATGCTTTCAAAAATATCCATATATGCTTGATATCAGTGGACGGGATGCGTATGCACCTTTTTTATTGGCCATGGGAAACAAAAGAGCATATTTGAAACAAATATATAGTTCTTTTATGTTGAAAGAAGGAATTTGAATAATGGATGGTTATCGGGTAGGAATCTTTTCGATTGATGATCCGGGTGCCGGAATATGGCGTGAAATGACATATTTGTTGGAACAGATAAAAAGGTGCTTAGATAAGCTGATCATTGTTTGCAATGGTGAAGTTTCGACAGAGGAATGTCATTTGCTGTTAGGATATGCTGATAATATTTATCAATGCATAGACGGATATGATGTCAATCGCTGGCAATATGCAATAGGCAATTTCTCTGATGATGAGTGGTCTGAGATAAGTGAATTAGTTTTATTTAATGATTCATTTTTGGGACCAATATATCCTTTTGAAACGGTTTTTCTCGGGATGGATACGGTAGATGTTGATTTCTGGGGAATAACAGCACATGGCAGTATGCCCAGAGACAGATATAGAAACTGGCCCAGATTTTTGCAGACTTATTTTCTGGTATTTCGGGATAAGATGCTGCACACGGAATCGTTCAGGCATTTCTGGAGAAAATTGAAAAAGATAAAAAATATAAAGGAATATCAGGAGGAATTTGAATTTGTTTTTACAGAGTATTGGGAAGCACGTGGCTTTACATGGATAAGCTATGTCGATACGCGGGATTTAGAAGCAGAAGATAATACTAGATTCATGAATTATTTATTGCTGTGTCCCAGAGAATTAATGGAAAAAAGGAGGCTTCCTGTGTTGAGCAAATACCTTTTTCAAATAGAAAGAGAGGTAATGCTCAGTTATCACGACGGAAGTGAGATCAGCAGAGTACTGCAATACATAGATGAGAAGACAGATTATGATCTGGCCTATATTTATGAGTTTTTGCTGCGGAATCATAATATATACGATATTTATAATATGCTGAATTTAAACTATATTGTGACCGGAAATGCACGCATAACTTGTGAGCAGAAAAAGGGAAAAGTAATAGTATTTGCGCATTTGTTCTATGAAGATTTATTTGATTATTGTCTGGAGTATTTAGGAAGACTTCCATCTTACGTGGATATTTGCATAACGACAGCTAATGAATCCAAAAAACGGGCAATTGAAGCAAGACTGGATAACGTGGGTCTGCCCAATAAAGTTATGATATATGCTGTGGAAGCTCGTGGACGTGAATGGTCAGCGTTTTTGATCACGGGAAAAGAAATCATTAAAAATTACGAATTGGCTTGCTTTATTCATGACAAGAAGTCGTCACAAATGTTTTATCCTACAGTAGGAAAATGCTTTTGTGATGTCTTATGGGAGAATACAATCGGACAAGGAAATGTAGAGCAAATAATTCAATTTTTTGATGAGAATAAATATTTAGGGATATTGTCTGCACCGGGTGTTTATCATGGAAACTTTTTTCACACATCAGCGGATTATTGGACCATATGCTATGAAGAGGTACAAAAGCTTTTGGAACGATTACAGGTTACGGTACCTATGGATCCCGATAAACCACCTTTGACAATCGGTACTGCTTTCTGGTGCAGGGTTTCTGCAATTCGGAATTTGTTCGAATATCCTTTTGGGTATGAGGATTTCCCGGCAGAACCTATGGCTGTTGACGGAACCTTTAATCATGCATTGGAACGTTCGATAGCATATATTGCCCAGGCAAATGGATATATGACCGGTGTTGTAATGGATTCAAAATATGCCGGAAATGATTTGATAAATAAGAATTATATTATGTTACATGTTTTGAGAGAACTGAAAAAGTCGAAGCATATTTGTCTTAGTACTTTTTATGATTTGATGAGGACGATGAGGATTACATTCGGCAAAAGAGAGGAAAGAAGAAAAAATTCATGAAACAGTTTGATGATACAAGCATTCAGGAAATGTATAGCTATATTGTGAACTGGGAAGAAAATCAGGCATATAGTATTTTACTCAAATCCGAGCTTATGGATGCAAGATGGTATAAGGCTACTTATCTGAAAGGGAGAGAAAATGGGGGAGTTAATCCTGTCAGGCATTATTTAAATATCGGATGGAAAGAAGGAAATAATCCGAGTATGGATTTTTGTACCAGGATGTATCTTGATGCAAATACAGATGTGATCAGCCGGAAAATATGCCCGTTGCTGCACTATGAAATGTTCGGCAGATATGAAAAACGTAAATTATATTCCAGGGAATATGATACTGTGAAAAAAAGCGGATTGGTGGATGAAGCGTGGTATAACTTGCAATATCAGCAGGGCTCGGGAAGAATTTCTAAAGATGCCGTTTGTGATTACTTATATGGAGGGTGGATGACAGGCAAAAATCCCAATTCAGATTTTGTGACGGAAATGTATCTGGATGCAAAGCCCGAAAGAAATCAGATGAAGAAATGCCCATTATTAATTTATCTGGACGAAGGTAAGAATAAAAAGGACTATTACACGAAAGAATATGAAATCCTGAAGCAATCGAAGTTTTTTCATAAGGAGTGGTATTTGTCGAAATACAAGAGCGTACTAAAAAGCGATATTCCTGATCCCTATGCACATTATCTCTACAGAGGGTGGAAGGATATGAAAGAGCCAAGCCCTTTTTTCAGCGGACGTATGTACCTGAATGTGAATAAGGATGTAGAGATGTGTCCTGTCATTCATTATGAGTTATTTGGTAAAAAAGAGGGCAGGGAGATACACACGGATAATTATTATCTTGTGAAAAATTCAGAGTATTTTGATGAAAAATGGTATGAAAGAACGTATCTGTGGAATGAGAAATATGGATTTGACCCGGTATTTCATTATTTATTCTGGGGCTGGAGAGAAGGCAAGAATCCCTGTAAGCATTTTGCAGGAGACATGTATCTGGAAGCAAATGGACTCCGGGATAAAAATATATGTCCTTTAGTTCATTTTGAGAAGAATAGAGACCGGGCAGATATCAAGCTTACCTCTGAAGAATACAGAACCATTCTTTGCAGTGAACAATTTGAAACTGAGTGGTATCGGGATAAGTACATGCGGGATGAAAAGGAATATGTTGATCCGCTGACACATTATCTGTATAGAGGGTGGAAGCTTGGGTATAATCCGAATAAGGAATTCGATACTCAGATGTATTTAGATGTGAACAAAAGGGTAAAGAAATGTCCGTTTTATGATTATTTATTAGGAGAGAAAAAAACGTTTTATTCGGGAGAATACGATGCCATCAAAAAGTCAGTTTTTTTTGATGCAAGCTGGTATTTGAAGCAATATCCGGAAGTAATGGAGGTTAGTAGTGATCCTGTTACCCACTATTTGTATCATGGCTGGAAAGAAGGGAAGAATCCGGGCAATGAATTCGATGGAAATGCTTATTTGAAAGCCAACCCGGATGTCAAAAAAGCACAGATGTGTCCATTACTGCATTATGAATTGTTTGGGCATAGTGAAAATAGAATGATGGTGCCGGATAATGTGGAAGTCATCAAAAAATCCCGTTATTTCAGTCCCTTGTGGTACCAGTGGAGATATAAAGAAGTCAGGAAATCAGGCATGAGACCGGAAATCCATTATCTGTATTATGGATGGAAAGAGGGGAAAAATCCCGGCCCGTTCTTTGATGGGAATGCATACCTGAAGGTATATGATGGCGTAAAAAAAGCGCATATGTGTCCGCTGCTTCACTATGAAAAATGTGGAAAAGAGGAGAAAAGGACAGTATTTAATTTTACGAATACGCCGCACTATCGAAAGTTCGGCTTCTTAAGAAGAGCAAAGACCGCTATTGGTAATATTGTCTGCAGGAAAGATATCAGGAACAATCATGATATCAGGATACTGGTATGCCTTCATCTTTTTTATGCAGATGCATGGAAAGAAGTAGCAGATTATCTGGATAGATTAAAAGGATACCGGGTGGATCTGAGAATTTCTTACAGTGATTACCTGGAAGGAAATCCGGTACTGGAAGAAGTGAAATCCAGATTCGCAGACGCAGTATTGATTCCCTGTGCCAATCAGGGATATGATATCGGACCGTTTATCAGATTGTGTGAAGATGTTGATCTGCAAAATTATGACATTGTATATAAATTGCATACCAAAGGTATTACAAAAACGAGGTTTGTATATCAGCACTATTTCCAGCGAAGAGATTGGTTCATATATTTATTCGAGGGCATATTAGGTGCTTTTACCGTACATAAAACGATCAGTCTCCTCAGCAAAGATAATAACATCGGTATGGTTTCTGCATTTAATCTGATTGCATTTGATCCGCCTCACAAAAGGAGGATGATGGAGGGGTATTTTAACAGGAAATTTGCTGACGATTACCAATTTGTTGCAGGCACTTGTTTTGCAATGCGGGCAGAGCTGCTTGGGCATTTCCTGGAAAAAGGAATCCGCTTCAGTGATTTTGAGGTAACTGAGCGCGGTAAATTTTCTTTGGCGCATGCCGTGGAAAGATTGATCTGCATAGATGTTGTAGAGCAGGGATATAAACTATATGGCACTCAATGTGAGTTCCTGCGGCGTCTGATACGGTTATGGCCTAAGCACAAATATCAGAAGATGTCAGCAATTCGCCTGATGAAGGATGAGAGATTTGTTTTAGATGATGATTTCTTTTATCGCACATTGGAGACAAAGCCTATTTATAAGTATGAAATTGTTGATATCAAATTGAAAGACATTAAAAGAATCTGGAAAGGAAAGACGCTCAAACTGACAGAATGTGCTCCCTATAAATATCTGGCGCTGAACCAGGTAAAGGAGTACGAGGATTATTGCGAATATCATCATGAAAATAACTTGCCTGATATGAGCCGTGAACGCTATGACCAGCTGATAAAAAGTATTGATGAGAAGGGATTTGATGACAGAAATATTATTGTAATCAATCAGGATAATGTAGTGCAGGATGGCCAGCATAGATCATGCTGTCTTCTATACAAATACGGTGGTGATTATGTAGTCAAAGCATTGAAGGTATATTTCTGGAAAGAACGTAAGATTTATTGATATGAAAGGCGGGAGAAGAAAGGATTGCGTTATGGAAAAAGAAATGATGGATGCTGTTTTTCCTTTTATGAAGGGTATTCGGTATAACGGCCCTGAATGTGCAGAGGTTGTAGAAAACAGAAGAAAATCAATTTACCATTCCGAGAAAAAAATATTAAGTGATAACCAGATAAAATATACTTTTCAATCCTGGAATGAATTGCCCAATGGGAGATTCACGGTAAATTATGATCAATTTCGGTTTGACTGTCTCTTTCATCGTAAAGAAGGACCGCTGATTGTAATTTTAAATGGTGCACTTTTGGGAAAACGGCCTGAGTTTAAACGGTGGTCGTATTACAATTTCCTGCCCGGAAGTATGCTGAACATTGCTGATCCCATGTACTTTCGATATGAAGATTTGAAATTGGGGTGGTATTACGGTGATGAAGAAAATAATTTGCGGGAGTATTTGAGCAAGATCATAATGCAGGCTGCCAAAATGCTGGGATTGTCTAACAATGAGATTATCATCATCGGTTCTTCAGGCGGCGGAGCAGCAGCAATTCATACAGGAGCACTGATAAAAGGAAGTACAGTTATCGCAATCAATGCACAGATAAAGCTGTCATTGTATTATTACCACAAAATATTTACACAAATAACAGGCGTGGATTTATGCGGAAAAGATAAATATGGTCGAAATGATACGGCACATTTTTTGACAGATAATGAAAAATACCCGACCAATTTCATTTTTCTTAGTAACATAAAGAGCAAAGTGGATTGTGAGCAGATCGACTATTTCCTGAAAATAAAACCGCTCAAACTAAAGTATGGTATCACGCAGGAAAATAACTTGACATATTGGCTGTATGATGCAGTTTCTAAGGGGAAAGGAGGACCGCATGGTGCCCAGGAATATCGGCAGATATTGTTTGTAATTCTTTTTCTGGCAAAGTGCGTATCTGCACACGTGAGCTTAGAGGAATATGAAGCCTTGTATCTGCTTTGGGGAGAGTTCTGGAATAAACATTTTGAAATGTTGGATGTAAATCAGGAATTTTGCACTCAGATGAAAAGAAAAATTGAACTGATCAATCTGAATTTGTCATATGAATCGATAAAGGATTGCAGATTGATTACTGCAATAAGTGACCGAAAAGTATCTGCCGGAACAGAAGCTTTTAAAAGTATCATTGTGTCGAATGAAATGGAAGGTAATAAAATATACTGCCTGCATCTTGGGCGAATTGAAGGAAGGGGCAGTGAGCTTTTTACCATATTGATAAGAGACATGCGTGAATCGCAGATTTATTGTAGGCAGGATATCATGTTTGGATCAGATATTATGTATTGGTTTAAAACTGCAGAAGATGCAAAAGAAATGGAATTGCGCTTATATTGCGGCAGACCGGCCCATACAAAGGATGTAGAAATAGATATTGAGGAGCTTTCACTGTTATGTATTAGTGATTGATGGTGAATCTTATGAAGATGAGCATAGAAAATGGGCAGAAAGGTATCCGTAGGAAAGGCGTGAAAGCGCTTGAAATATTGTGGAATATTTTGGCTTTTACTTTCCTATTTCTGCTGTTGATAGCATTTCCGTTTTATCTTAAAGATAAATATGTGGAGATGTCATATTATAAATGGATATTTTATGTTTCCATCATGGTACTGCTTTTGACCGCAATAATTCCAATTAAAATCGGGGAATTCATTCTTCGCTCAGGGAAGAGAAAAACTGTCATACAAGACTATTTTGTTATGGGATATGGTATTTTGACAATTATTACATACATCACTTGCCCCAATCAAAAAGCTGCATTTATGGGAACGGATGGATGGTATATGGGGGCGGTTGCCCAGATATTTTTTGTTTTATCATACCTCATATTCAGCCGAAGAAAGATAGCTTCAAACGCAGTGATCGCACTAAATTATATAGGCTCATCCTTTTGCTTTATAGTGGCTGTCTTCCAAAGGTATGGGAAAGATTTTTTCCATTTATATTGGAATATGCCAGATGAGATTGTAAGGGATTATCTGTCGACCATAGGAAACAGAACATGGTTTTCTGCATATGTCTGCACCGTGTTTCCGATCGGACTTTAC
>JAFTVH010000165.1 GCA_017465845.1 Lachnospiraceae bacterium
TGTATCTGTTAGGCATCAAACCTATGGCAGAGTAGCCAAGTCCGGAAGGGATAAACGCTGAAGGCATCTAAGCGTGAAGCCCCCCTCAAGATGAGATATCCCAATAAGTAAGACCCCTTGAAGACGACGAGGTAGATAGGAACAAGGTGTAAGTGCAGTAATGTACTCAGCTGATGTTTACTAATCGGTCGAGGGCTTATCCTGAAGGCTGGAAAGCGAAACGAGTTTCGCTCGAAATAAATTTCGCAGATAGGTTACAGAGTCTTGTAAGATTTAAGAGTTCAATGTTCGGTTTTGAAGGTATAAACGTTTTGAAGAGTAGCGTAGGCTACTCTTTTTTCTTTATAAAATTGTATCAGTTTAGCACAACTTGATATATAAAAAATGGATGAACATTCTCAATCTTCATTAAGGGTGGAATCGATTGTTGTAATTTTAGGTGAAATCCGTTATACTAAGGAAAAGACTTGGTATAGCGGATTTTTAAGAAGGTTACAGTGGAGGATACTATGAGAAGAACAGTAGCCGTTGGAATTCAGGATTTTAGTGAAATTATCGAAAATAATTGTTTTTATGTAGATAAGACATCATTCATAAGGGAGTGGTGGGAGAGCAGGGATGCAGTAACCCTGATTACAAGACCACGCCGTTTTGGAAAGACATTGACCATGAGCATGGTGGAGCAGTTTTTTTCTGTACAATATGCCGGTCGGCATGATTTGTTCGAAGGGCTGGCTATCTGGAAAAATGAGGAATACCGGAAATTGCAGGGAACCTATCCTGTCATTTCCATCAGCTTTTCGGATGTAAAAGAATCCTCCTTTGAACAGGCACGGAAAAAAATATGCCGGGTTATCAAAGCGCTATACAAGAAATTTGATTTTTTGTTAGAAAGTGACGTACTTGATAAGAGGGAGAAAGAGGAATTTCAGAACATCTCACCGGATATGGAGGATAATGAAGTATCCTATTCTATAAAAGCGTTGTCAGGTTATCTGTATCGCTTTTATGGGAAAAAAGTGATTATTTTGCTTGATGAATATGACACCCCGATGCAGGAAGCTTATGTGGATGGATATTGGGAAGAGCTGACAGATTTCACAAGAGGCTTGTTCAATTCAACATTTAAGGCAAATCCGTGGCTGGAACGAGCTATCATGACGGGAATTACTCGTGTTAGTAAAGAGTCCATATTTTCAGATTTGAACAATCCTAAGGTTATTACTACGACATCCAGCGAATACGCGGATTGTTTTGGCTTTACTGAGGAAGAGGTATTTGCCGGAATGGATGAGTGTGGGTATAATGAAAGAGAAAAGGTAAAGAACTGGTATGATGGATTTATTTTCGGAAATGTAAAGGATATTTACAATCCGTGGTCTATTTTGAATTATTTGGACACAGGAAAAATTATGCCATACTGGGTGAATACCAGCTCAAATAGCCTGATAAAGAAACTTGTCAGGGAAGGGAAACCGGGACTCAAGCAGTCTTTTGAACAGCTGCTAAGAGGAGAATGCCTGCGTACATCTATTGATGAGCAGATTGTGTATAATCAGCTGGACGGAAATGAAAAAGCAGTGTGGAGTCTTTTTCTGGCCAGCGGTTATTTGAAGGTGGTTGATTTTAAAGACTATGGGCAGATTCCGATAGGGCAAAAACCGATCTACGAACTTGCTGTCACCAATTATGAAGTAAGAGTGATGTTTCAGGATATAGTAAGCAGTTGGTTCTCCGAAGCTGAGGAGGAGTATAATGAATTTATCAATGCATTGCTTTGTGATGACGTAGAAAGCATGAACCATTATATGAATGAGGTTGCTCTTGCAACGTTCAGTTCTTTTGATACGGGGAAAAAGCCCTCAAAGAAGAATCCGGAACGTTTTTATCATGGATTTGTATTGGGAATGATGGTGGAATTGCGGACGAAATACGCAATTACATCTAATCGGGAAAGTGGTTTGGGGCGTTATGATATTATGCTGGAACCTTTACATGCAGATTTAGATGCTATAATTATCGAATTCAAGGTACACAATCCCCTGAAGGAGAAAAATCTCCAGGATACGGTGGACGCCGCACTTTTGCAGATTGAAGTTAGGATGTATGAAGAGAATCTGCGGATAAAAGGAATATCGGCGGAACGCATAAGAAAATACGGTTTTGCTTTTGAAGGAAACACTGTATTGATTGGACAAAAAAAGAAATGACAGATTTACCCAAATGGAGTATAATACAAGTGGCGCAATATCGCCGAAAAAGGAGGACAAAACAATGGGATTTTTAACTGGCAAGACAGCCATCATTACCGGTGCGGGACGCGCTGTTTTAAGTGATGGAAGATGTGGCTCTATCGGTTACGGTATCGCAACTGCTTACGCAAAAGAAGGTGCAAATCTGGTAATTACCGGACGTAACGTAAAGAAATTGGAAGATGCTAAGGAAGAACTGGAGCGTCTGTACGGTATCAAAGTGCTGATTATCCAGGCAGACGTAAATGCAGGTGCTGACAACATGGCAGTAGTTCAGAACGTAGTGGACAAGACTATTGAGACTTTTGGAAGAATTGATGTACTCATTAACAATGCGCAGGCTTCTGCTTCAGGTGTAAATCTGGCAGATCATACCACAGAGCAGTTTGATCTGGCAATTTATTCCGGATTGTATGCAGCATTTTATTACATGAAGGCTTGTTATCCTCATCTGGCTAAGACTAAGGGTTCTGTTGTTAACTTTGCATCCGGTGCAGGTTTATTCGGTAACTTCGGACAGTGTGCATATGCAGCTGCCAAGGAAGGTATCCGTGGACTTACCCGTGTAGCAGCTACTGAGTGGGCAAAGGACGGCATCAATGTAAATGTTATCTGTCCTCTGGCATGGACTGCACAGCTGGAGCAGTTTGAGAAGGCTTATCCTGATGCTTTCAAGGCAAACGTACATATGCCTCCTGCAGGTCACTTCGGCGATGCAGAACTGGAAATCGGTCGTGTCTGCGTACAGCTTGCAAATCCTGACTTCAAGTACATGACAGGTGAGACCCTGACTTTGGAAGGCGGTATGGGACAGAGACCGTAATATCTAATATTTTTCTTGCCTGAGTGATAGATGGGTGGTACACTGTTCATATAGGGCAGAGCCAAGTGCACAAAGAAGCAGATGCCGAGTAAGCTCGCGCAGCTGCTTCTTTGCATGTTTAGCAAGGGAAGCAGTAAAGTCATAAAAGGAGTCCGGCATGAAAATCACGAACCTACACATCCAAAATTTCAAAGCCATCCGCGACATGCACATCCGCGACATCGAGAGTGCATTAATCCTGGTGGGTCAAAATAACTCAGGCAAAACCACCGTTCTGGACGCTATCCGTGCAGTAGGCGGCGAATACGATATCCAGCCTGAAGACTTCGGGGAAGACAACGCCAATATTGAAATTACCGTTACGCTCGAATTTACGGAGGATGACATGGAAGTGCTTCACCGCAGAGGCATCGTGAGCCAGTATCGAAGAAAGGAGGCGTGGCAGCAGGACTTCTGTAAGAAGCTGCCATCCTTTCAAGAAGGCATCCTTTCTTTTACAATGATTGCCAACAGAGACGGCTGGGTTCGTTATCATGACGGTTATAAAAAAGATAATAAATACATCAGAGAAGTATTTCCAAGAATTTATTACGTCGACACAGACCGCAGCCTGGACCAGCTGCAGAAGGACTTGCTCTTATTGCAGGAGGATGAAATCCTTGGAAGGATGCGTTCCGGCTGCTGTATGTTCAATCAGGCAAAGCCATGTAATCACTGCTTTTCCTGTATCGGTCTGATCTGGCAGAAGAAGCCACAGGAGCTTGATGTATTCGAGACTGCCAAGCTTTTAGATTATAAGCTGTATCAGCTGAATCTTGATGAGTTTGCAAGGAAGGTGAACCGGAACTTCCACAAAAACGGCGGTAAGGAAGAAATTCTCTACTCCATGAACCGAGATGTGGAGCAGATGCTTCATGTGACTACTGAGATTTATCATCCTGCCCAAAACCTGACGAGACCTATCGAGCAGATGGGAAAAGGTATGCGTTGTATGTACCTGTTTTCTTTACTTGAGGCATATACGGAAATTGAAGAGAATCTGCCCAGCATTATCATGATCGAGGACCCGGAAATATTCCTCCATCCCAGACTGCAGAAGACGGCAGGAGAGATTCTGTACCGGCTTTCCAGAAAGAATCAGGTAATCTTCAGTACCCATTCACCCAATCTGCTGCCCAATTTTAACAGCAGAGAGATTCGTCAGGTGGTGCTGGATGAAGAGGGGTACTCCAATGTGCGGGAGAAAACGGATATCAGCGCCATTTTGGATGATTTGGGCTACACTGCCAATGATCTGATGAATGTGAACTTTGTATTTATTGTGGAAGGAAAGCAGGATAAGAGCCGTCTGCCGCTGTTACTGAATAAATATTATTCGGAAGTCTATGATGAGGAAGGCAATCTGTCCAGAATTGCCATTATTACCACCAACAGCTGTACCAATATCAAGACTTATGCCAATCTGAAATATATGAACCAGATTTATATCAGGGACCAGTTTTTGATGGTGCGGGATGGTGACGGCAAGGACCCCAATGAGCTGGGCAGGCAGCTGTGCAGATATTATGAGGAACGCAATCTGGAGGATATGGATAAGCTGCCCAGGGTGCGCCCCGAGAACGTATTGATTCTGAAATACTATTCCTTTGAAAATTATTTCCTGAATCCCAAGGTGATGGCCACCCTTGGTGTGGTGGAGTCGGAAGAAGCTTTTTATCAGACACTTCTGGAAAAGTGGAAGGAATATCTTCATAAGATCAAAAGCGGTAAGCATCTGGTCGAGGTGCTGGGGCATGATCTGGAAACGGTGGAGGATATTAAGGAGCACATGGAAGAAATCAGGATTTATCTGAGAGGGCATAATTTGTTTGATATTTTCTATGGGGCGTTTAAGGAGCGGGAGACGGAGCTTTTAAAGAGATATATCGAGGTGGCGCCAAGGGAGGACTTTCAGGATATTCTGGATGCGGTGGAGAGGTTTGTTTACTTTGAGAGCAGGACAAAAGAGTAACATTGTAAAAGGGGCGAATTTTCGCCCCTTTAGCATATGTCAGGTAGTTCTGTGAAACATTTTTGAACAAGTCTGATACTTCGTTGAAAATTAGTCCATTTCATGTTATAATTTAAAGTCAGGAAAAATACCGAGAAAGAGGTACCAATTTGAGATTTCAATACGACATCCCCCCATCCTTCTGGGGGCTTTTCCGGTCTGCCAACCGGGAGATTTACATAGAAGCGTTGCTGGCTATCAACGAAGAATACCAGTACAGCAACTACTTTTTAAGCAGAGAGGCCTGCCTGCAGGTGCTCAGCGACATGTGCAGTGCTAATACTTATACTTATGAATTGGAAGAATTAAGTGAAGAGGAGCTGAACATGTCTCTTCCCAGGAGAATCCTGAACTGGCTGGTAAAATACGGATGGCTGCGAAGGGTAGAAGATTACAATACCATGACCACTAACATCGTCATTCCGGATTACGCGGCAATCATGATTGATGCTTTTGATCAGCTTGCCAATGAGCCGGAGGAAGATGCCCAGGTTTATATTCAGAATATCTATGCCACGCTCTTTTCCTTCAGGAGCGACAGCCGCATGAACATTGCCATGCTGCAGACAGCCCTGATCAATACCAGAAAGCTGAATAAAGCTTTGCAGGACATGCTCCATAATATGGATAAGTTCTTTGACAAGCTGTTGAATGCAAGGACGTATTCAGAGCTTTTGCGGGAACACCTGGATGGATACGTGGAAGAAGTGGTTAAGAAGAAATACCATATTTTAAAGACCAGCGATAACTTTTACATCTATAAAATGGACATCAAGCGGTGCCTGAAGGAAATGCGGGAAGATGAGGAATGGCTTGCCCAGGTGCGAAAGAAGCAGGCATTTGACGCAGAAAAGCAGCGGCAAAAAGAAGGGCAGAATCCGGAAATGATATCCGGTAACTATTTCCGCAGGAAGCGCAGCACCGATGTGCTTGATCTGATTGACCGGATTGAGCGGGGCTTTGACGATATTGAGCACCGCATCACCAATATGGACAAGGAGCACAGCAAATATGTGAGGGCTACGGTCAGCCGTCTGAATTATCTTTTGCGGGAAGAGGATGACAGGAAAGGTCTGCTGGTGCAGCTGCTAAATCATCTGGGCAGTGATGACACAGCGCAGAATACAAGGAGACTGGCGGAGGTGTCACAGCATTTGAACCTGTCAGGTTTCGACATCTTGCATGAAAGTCCGCTTTACAAGCGCCGCAATCCCAGAAAATTTGAAGATATGGTGGTGGAAGGCGAGGAGCAGACAGAGCTTTCCAGGGATGAAGTGCTGAAGCTGAACCAGATCCAGCGAAGGTTCACCAGACAGCAGATTGAGGAGTTTGTAGATAATCATATCAGCGAGGGAGTTTTTGCGTCAGACAGTCTTAAGGTGGAGGACGATGAGACCTTTGAAAAGCTGATTCTGGCTTACGACCTTTGTATGAGAAAGAACAGCCGCTTCAAGGTAAAAGTAGCCGGCGGTCAGGTAAACTGCGGAAAGTACTGTTACCCGCAGATGATATTTGTGGAGAGAGAAAGGAACGAAGGATAAGTGTTAGCATATATCAAGGAATTGTCTACCCAGGAGCAGGAGGAAATGCGGGATGTGCTCCAGAAGCTGTACCGCCAGACTTTCATTTTGGAAAGACGGTATGACCGCAGGGCCGGACGAATTGTGATCAATAAAGAGTATTATTTTTGCGAAAAGCATATGGATTTCCTGAAGGAGTATCTGGAGGCAGCAGGCATGACGATTCAGGAAAATTCCGAGCTGGGCACCATCTATATTCAGGGAGAGCCTGTGATGGGGGAAAGGCTGCCCAAGCTGGCAACGATTTATCTGCTCTTGTTAAAGCTGATTTATGGTGAAAAGATGGCAGAAGTATCTTCCAGCGTGAATATTGTGACCACATTGGGAGATCTGACAGCCAAGGCAGGTGAATTCGGGCTGATTAAGAGCCTGACTTCCCAGGCAGAGATGAAGCGTGCACTGAATGTGCTGAAGCGTTATCAGATGATAGAAGTGATGGACTCCATGGAGGAGCTGAATAATCAGACGAGAATTCTGATTTTCCCCAGCATCAATGTGGTGCTTATGCGGGAAGATATCATAGGTCTGCTTGATTTGTTTGCCAGTGAAGCTTCTCAGGAGGAGCCTGAGCAAGAGGAGGCCGGACAAGAGGAAACCAAAGAAGGGGAAATCACCGATGGAGAATAATAAGCAGGCATTTAAGGCAGTCTCACGCATCGTACTGAATAACTGGCATTATATCGATGCAAAAGTGCTGGAAATGAATCAGAGCATCAATTTTTTCACCGGTCACTCCGGAAGCGGTAAGTCTACCGTAATTGATGCCATACAGATTGTTTTGTATGCCAATACAGACGGAAGAGGATTTTTTAACAAAGCGGCAGCGGACGATTCTGACCGAAACCTGATCGAATACCTGCGAGGTATGATTAATATCGGTGAAAACGGTCAGGCAGAGTATAAGAGAAATCAGAACTTTTCCACCACAATCGTACTGGAGCTGGAGCAGACCATCACCCATGAAAAAGAGTGCGTGGGCGTAGTATTTGATGTGGACACGGCTGCCAACGATTTTAACAGATTATTTTTCTGGCACAAGGGCGGAGTACCTGAGGATAATTACCGGATAAGCGGCAGAGTCATCACAATCAATGAGCTGAAAGCAAGGCTGAAGAAAGAATATAGCCGGGATGACTATTTTTATACCACCAACAATGAAAGGTTCCGCAGGAATCTTTATGATGTATATCTGGGCGGACTGGATATGGAGAAGTTCCCAAGACTGTTCAAGCGGGCGATCCCTTTCCGCATGAATATCCGTCTTGAGGATTTTGTGAAAGAATATATCTGCATGGAGCAGGATATTCATATTGAAGAGATGCAGGAAAGCGTTGTGCTGTACGGCAGGATGCGCAAGAAGATCGAGGATGCCAAGACAGAACTGGAAGAACTGCAGAAAATTGAAGAACAGTATCTGAAATACGACAGAAGCAGAAAGCAGGCAGACAGCCTGCGGTATCGAAAGGACAGACTGAATATCCTGGCGCTTGAACAGACCATTCAGGAATTGCAGGAGAAGATAAAGCAGGGTGAGCAGGATATTGAAAAGCAGACAGAAAGCTTAAAAGAACTGGAGTCTCACAGAAAAGAATGCCAGGAGCGTTATGATGAGATCAACCGTCTCATTGCCGGAAGCGGATATGCGGATCTGGAAGTAAAGCTGGCCAATCTGGAGGACAGCATTTCACTTTTAGACAGAAGTGAACGGAAGTGGAAAGAGACTGCAGCCAGACTTAAGGAATGGGAAGAAGAGGAGACGGTATCTAACCAAACACTTTGGGATATTGAGAAATTCTGTAAGGGTACTATTACCGGGGAAGAAATTGAGCGGCTCAAGGATGGTCTGGAAGAAGTCAGGGAAGAAGCAGAGCATCAGCGTCAGGAGGCTTCTTCCGAGCTCAGAAGCCTGCAGAAGGAAGCCGCGCTCATGGAGCAGGACCTGATGGAGCTTAAACTGGGTAAGAAAGCATATCCTAAGGAGCTGGAGGCGGCCCGCAGGCAGATTCGGTTAAAGCTGTATGACACTTTGGGAAAAGATGTGCCGGTGAAGATTCTGGCGGACCTTCTGGATATCAGAGATGAAAAGTGGAGAAATGCTATTGAAGGATATCTTGGCAACAATAAGCTGGCGCTGATCGTAGAGCCGAAATACATCCGTGAGGCATTCGGAGCATATGAGGAACTGGGACGCCAGAGCGGCAGAAGACAGGGAAGCGGACAAGGCGAAAGGGAACTTATTCCGTGGGAAAGAATCTCTCTCGTAGATACAGAGCGCCTGTTGGAACAGGAGCATTCCGTAAAGAAAGGCTCTCTTGCTGAGGAAGTGGAAGCAAGTGAACATTATGTCAAAGCTTTCGTCAATTACCTTCTCGGAAATGTAATGAAGTGTGACAGCGTGGAAGAACTGCGAAAGTGTCGTGTAGGTGTTACCGCAGACTGTATGCTGTACCAGAGTTACCAGCTTCGCCGCATGAACCCTGACAACTATACCCGAAAAGCATACATCGGTGAAAAGAGTATGCGGGAACGTCAGAAAGAGCTGCAGGGCCGGTTGGAGAAGCTCTATGTCAGAAAAGAAACACTGGAAGAAACACAGCAAAGTGCAGCAAGGCTGCTTGACATGGAATACTTAAAGAGTTCTCCTACCGAGTATCTTGACTGGTATCAGGATGTGGAAGAGAAACGCAGGAAAGAAAGTCAGAAGCGAAAAGTACTGGCGCAGATGGAAGAAATCGGTGCAGATACCGTAGACCGTCTGAAGGAAGAACTGAGAGAAGTAACGGACAGACAGCATGATCTGGAGAAGAAAGCAGACTATCTGAAGCTGCAGATACATGACCACGAAACCAGGAAAGAGCAGTATAAGCAGGATTATCTTGTGCGGAATGAAGAGCTTGTTACAGCACAGAAGGAACTTTTGGGCTCCAAGCAGCAGGAAGAGGAGTTTGCCGCCTTCCTGGCAGCGGAGCAGGAGAGCAGCCGAAAGGGGCAGGAAAGTGCACCGCCAAGAAAAGTGCTTGATTATAATAAATTACTGGGTCAGACCGTGGAGTCCATCAAAAAGGCCCTGGAAAAGTCCACACAGGAGAAAGACGCCCTTGTGGATGTGAGAAGCACTTATTTAAAGAAACATCCTGACAGAGATTTTTCCGCCAGCGGTGAGGATAATGAGGTATACCGTGCCCTGCAGGAAGAACTGCGCTGCGATCAGCTGCTTGTCTATGAGCAGAAGGCAGGGGAGCAGGCCAAGATTGCAGTTGAGCACTTTAAAGAAGATTTTATTTACAAGATTCGAAGCGCCATCAGGGAAGCTTACATCCGCAGAGATGAGCTGAACCGCATTATCAGGAATCTGAACTTCGGTAAGGACCGTTACCAGTTCAAGATTACAAGGAACAAAGGCGTTTTCGGAGAATATTATGATATGTTCATGGATGAGACGCTGGATATCAATCCGGCAAGCCTCTCCCAGTCAGTGGACAGCCAGATGAATCTGTTTTCCATGGCCCATGAAAATAAATACGGTGTGCTGATGAATGATCTGATCAGGATATTCATTCCGCCGGAGGATGCCAGCGCCAAGGAACAGGAGGAGGCTCTGCAGAATATGACCAAGTATGCGGATTACCGCTCCTATCTGTCCTTTGAAATGGAACAGATTGTGGAAGGTGAGGACAGACTGGTCATCGGACTGAGCAAAATGATCAAGAAGAACTCCGGCGGTGAGGGACAGAACCCGCTGTATGTGGCGCTTCTTGCAAGCTTTGCTCAGGCTTACCGCATCAATTTATCGCCCAGCCAGGTGAGACGCCCTACCATGCGTCTTGTTATCCTGGATGAAGCATTTTCCAAAATGGATGCGGAAAAGGTGGCAAGCTGTATCGAGCTGATCAGGGGACTGGGTTTCCAGGCCATCATCAGTGCCACCAATGACAAGATTCAGAACTATCTGGAAAACGTAGATAAGACTTTTGTATATGCCAACCCTAACAAGAAGAGCATATCCATTCAGGAATTTGAAAAAAGAGAATTTGCACAGCTGGTAACGGAAGGAGACTAAAATGACAGGCAGGGAATTAGCGGAAAACGTATTGGGTAACATTAACAAGGTAATTGTAGGAAAAGAGGAGACAGCCAGATTGCTTCTGACAGCCATACTGGCTGACGGCCATGTACTTTTAGAAGACGTTCCGGGTACAGGTAAGACTAAGCTGGCTAAGACGCTGGCAAAATCACTGACCGCGGATTTCTCCAGAATCCAGTTCACACCGGACCTTTTACCTTCCGATATCACCGGACTGAATATTTATGACAGACAGAAGAATGAATTTGTACTGCGCAAAGGACCTGTATTTACAAATATCCTTCTGGCAGACGAAATCAACCGTGCCACACCCAGGACTCAGGCTGGTCTACTGGAATGTATGGAGGAGCGCCAGGTAACGATTGACGGCGAGACTTATCAGCCGGGCAAGCCCTTCTTTGTCATCGCTACACAGAACCCGGTGGAGACCGCCGGTACGTTCCCCCTTCCCGAGGCGCAGATGGACCGTTTCATGATGAAGCTGTCCATGGGGCTTCCCAGCAGAGAGGAAGAACTGCAGATTCTGGAACGTTACATGGAAAAGGAGCCTCTTACAGAGCTTGCCAGTGTGCTGACACTGGAAGAACTGGAGCAGGCCAAGGCGGAAGCCAATAAGATTTTCGTACATAAATGTATCCGTGAATATATGGTGGACATCGTAAATGCTACCAGAAAAGGAGACAGTATCGTCATGGGTGTCAGCCCCAGAGGAAGCCTGGCTTTCCTTCGCTGTGTGAAAGCATATGCATATCTTGAAGGACGTGCCTACGTAACGCCGGATGACGTAAAGGCAGTAGCAGAGCCGGTTCTGGCACACAGAATCGTTTTGAGTTATGGTTATGGTAAAGGTAATGACACCGGCAGTCTGGTTAAGCAGATTCTTAACAGTACTCCGGTACCTACAGAGGAATTTGGCGCATGACAAAAGTAATCGGAATCGGAATCATAGCGTTTGTGCTATTTGTCCTGCAACGGATGGTTTATCAGAGAATGTGGAACCGCAGCCTGTATGTCAAAGTAGATTTTGTGACGAAAGAGATGTTTCAGGGAGAGACGGGAGAACTGATCGAAGTGGTAGAAAACCGCAAGCATCTTCCGCTTCCCATATTGAAGGTGAAATTCCAGACGGACCGCAACCTGGTATTCGGAGACAAAGACGGCTCTAAAGTGACGGACCTTTTTTACTGGAATGATGTCTTTCAGGTAGGCGGCGGGGAGAAGATTACCAGGACGCTGACCTTTAAGGCCAAAAAGAGAGGGTATTATAAAGTACTTGGAATCGATCTGGTATCAGCTGACCTTTTCCTGACAACGGAAATGGTGGAAACCAGGCACGAGGGATGTTATCTTTATGTCTATCCGAGGCCTTTTTCCAGTCCTGAGTTCCGGCAGTCGCTGCAGCAACTGAACGGAGAAATCCTGACCAAAAGACATCTTCTGGAGGACCCCTTTGAATACCGTGGAATCAGAGAATATCAGCCCTAAGACGATATGCGCAGCGTGAACTGGAAAGCAACTGCCAGAACAGGTGATTTAAAAGTCAA
>JAFTVH010000166.1 GCA_017465845.1 Lachnospiraceae bacterium
AAATCCCGAAAGGGTGTCAACCGTCCCGTGATGTGACATCAGCGCAGGCAACTGCGTAACAAAGGTAGGAGAGATAATCGTTGGCACTACCGGATAGTCACAAGCTCCCACTTCTGTAAGTGGTGAGTAGTTGACTCAAAAACCCCGCCATTCTGTCTCCAGAAGACGGGGTTCCCTATTTATTCTTATTCACTTAACATCATTTTATGATACAAGGGTCTCAAAATCATGACAAAGTAGCCCGATAGGGCGGATTTCGAATGTTTTTAGGATTGCGGGAGCGCAAAGCGCGGAGCAATCCGTAGTATCATGGGCGTCAAAAGGTATTTTGCTGCTTCACCTTATTTGGCTGCGGTTGCTTCAGTTGCATCTGTTCCTTCGGTAGCTGCTGTTTCAGCTGCAGCGCTCTCTTCAGCAGCCTTCTGCACTGCCAGGTATTCCAGATTACCCTTAGGATCCTCTACTTCGAAGTCCTTGATCAGCTCTGTCAGGTACTCGGACATGGTCTCATTGAGCAGAGTGCTCTTGATATCAAGCTTCCACTCGTAATCTCCCAGACTTACGAAGTATGCTACATAGTTAGTGCTGTCTTCTACAGTGATTGCAGTAGCATCACCTGCTGCACGGTCCTCTGCAAGCATCCATTCACCCAATTCTTCCGGAACATACAGAGAGGTAAGTCCTTCATACAGACCGCCTTCGGTGCTGACGGTATCTGTGCTGTATTTGTTAAATAATTCGATGAAGCTTTCCTCGGTAGCTGCACCTGCGTTCCACTCGTCTAAAATAGCCTGAGGATCGTCCTCGGTCATGATGATACGCAAGTTAGCGGTGGGCTCTTCTTTCAGGTATCTCTTTACAAACTGTACTACATAATATCTGTTGTTAGTAGTATCTTCTACAACGGTGGTGTCGCCTTCTTTTCTTGCAGCATCGAATAACCAGTCACTATAGTTGCTGTTCAGGTAAGATTTTGCATAATCTTCTCTCAGGTCACCTTCCGTTTCGATGGTAGCTACTGCTGCCTCAGCCTTTTTCTTTGCCTCAGCCATAGCTGCTTCGATCTCAGCTTCAGAAGGCTCGTACTCCTCTTCTTCTGCTTCCTCGGTGCTGTCAGCTGCAGTTGTAGAATCAGTTGCCTCAGTAGAGCTTGTCTCTGTGGACTCGGTCGCTTCTACGGGGTCAGCCAGCTCGGTAGGCTCTGTAGGAAGCTCGGCGTCAACCTGGATGATACGATAGTCAACGGAATCGTAATCGTCCTTATTTTCCTCATAATATGCAACAATTTCATCATCTGCAGGAGCTTTCTCCTCGGAAATCTTCTGGGAATATGCACTTGCTATCATGGAATTACAGATAGTGTCCTTCAATCTTCCCATAGTTGCATAAGAACCATAAGCTGCTCTTACGTAATCACTGAAAGAAACGCCTTCTTCGGCTGCAGTTTCTTTCATCATTTCAACGTAAGCATCATATTTTGCTGCGGTGTCATATTCAAATCCGTTTGCTTTAGCCTCTGCCAGCAAAGCCATTTCCTGACGGATATTGCCTACTGCCAGCTGCTCGATATAATCGTCCCAGGTCAATGTATCGGAATACATCTGTGTGGTCAGATCTGCGGAGAGATCTACTCCCATGTAGGACAGATACATACCGTAAGTATTGTAATAGTTGTTGAGAGCCATATTATAATAATAATCAAACTCTACTTTGCTTATTTTCTCCCCGCCAACCTCAACATAAGTCTGGTTTACTGCCAGGTAATTGCGAATCGGGAAAGAAGCTATGAAACAGATGATTACAGCCAATACTACACCGCTTACGATTCTGAAAATCTTCTGCTCTCTTCTATCCTTTTCTTCCTGTTCTTTCCGCTTCTGCATTCTGCGATCGTATCTTGTTACGATCTTATCTTCCTGCTGCGGAGTCTCCACGTTGTTTTTCTTAGACATGATAAATGTCTCCTTCCCTTATTTCCATTCCGGCTGCCTGATATATTTCCTTATTAACAGCCATCGTGTGGGCACCTGATGCCCAGAATAAGTGTATTATATCGCATTTTTGGAAAAAAGGATAGTACTTTCACATTTTTTTCAAAATAAATTTAACCCTTCATTCTTTCTCTTAAAGATTCAACAAGATAACGGAGGTAACACCCATGATATATCCCACCATCTGCTGTCTTGAGATTTTCTCCTTATATACAAACAGGGAGATGATGAACATGATAATGATTCCTCCTGCCGAAATTGACGGAAATAGAACTGCCGTGGGCAAAAGTGCAGTCAGAACCATCACAAGCAGGTTGGTGGCTCCGTTAGCAATTCCGGTCAATGGCGCAAATATGGAGCATTCTTTCAAATGTGATTTGATATCTGCTTTGCTCACAAGAACGATTACCGTCAGTATCACGAAAACGATACCAAGGGCAACTATCATGAACTCATTTTTGTAGGCACCGCCGCACGCTAACTGCTGCATTTTCTGAATGGTTGAACACATGCCGTTGCCTATAAAACCAATGATAAGGCAGACTACCCACTTGGCAGAGAACCGGGCAGATTCCTTTTTGATATTAATAAAATACAACGAAATAAGCAACAGTGCAATTCCAACATAAGCAGTTGGCTTCAATGACTCTTTCAAAAACAAAATTCCATAAAAGGTGGGAATGATCAGTGAATAAGAATTTACAAGGGACGAAATGGATAACGGTCCCGATGCAATTGCAAGATTCTGCCCCACTAAGGCAAGCGCATATGCAGCTGCAAAGCCTACGGAATATGGCACGAACTGAGGCGTAAACCGGAGGTCACTGCCTGATGAAATCATGAAAAACAGCATGGCAAATAAAGACGATACCGCAGAAAATAAAAAAGAATTGCGGTTACGGCTCTTTACATTATACTGCTTAATCAGAATATTTTGTGATGACATGATTACTATGGTAATGATAAGAGTAAGATACTGCATTTTGATTTTTCCTCCTTTTTGTACTATGTATCTTAAAGTGTACCATCTTGTTCCATTATATCTGCTATTGCCAAAAGTACCATTACAATTCGCCCCTTATAATTGACTAATCTTCCCATCCAAAGCGTTGACAGCGCTCTCCCCTTGTGGCATTATAAAAGAAAACATCCGTTAAAAGAGGGCTTTGCATGAACATAAGATATGACATTGAGAAAATGAAGAGTATTATCTCCGACTTTGCAAATATTACCGGGCTCAGCATTGCCCTTTTAGACACTGATTTTAAAACCATCATAACCTACGCATATAATACACCTGAATTCTGCCGGAAAATCCAGAACTTTGAATGCGGCATGCAGCTGTGCTACCACTCTGATATGGACATGCTCAGAGAATGCCGAAGAACAAGGCATTTTGTATCCCATGTCTGCCATGCTGGCATCATCGATTCCGTTATGCCTATTTTTAAGGACATGGTCATCAGCGGATATATCATGTTGGGAAGAATCAGACCATCGGAAGATATCAGGGATATTTACGAAAAGATTGCATGGATGAATGAAAGTAAGGAAGCGCTTCATGAAAGTTATATGAAAATAGCGTATTTAAATCAAAGCCAGCTTGAAAGTATTTCAAATCTTGTGTCGAACAGTCTATTTGCAAATGCTATTACGATTGAATTTGACAAACCTTTACAGATCACTCTTGATTATATTGCGCAAAATCTGTGCGGCGATCTGTCTGTAACGAATTTGTGCAGAATTTCGCACACATCCAAAAATATGCTGTACAGAAGCTTCAAGGAAACCTTTGACTGTACCATAAATGAATATATTACTAGCGAGAGAATCGGCAAAGCCAAGCTGCTGCTGGAAACCACCGAGCAAACGGTGCAGGAAATCGGGGAGGCTGTGGGAGCTGAAAATCCGGCACATTTTTGCAGATTGTTTAAAAAGAATACAGGTATCTCACCCACTTCTTTCAGGAAAGAAGTGCGAGGAGAGATTACTGAAATTGCAGCTAAATAAATTTGAATTTTGAGATTGACATAACCACAATGTTGTGCTACACTGTTTTTAGTAAGTACTTATTATATTAAACAGTTTTTTCTAAGATTCTGTGTTCTAATGGCATTTCTGCCGTTTTTCACCGAATATTAGGTAATTGAATAATGGCAGAAGTGTGGGGATAGTGTGCCCTGAGTGGGTATATTTCGGGAGATTGCATGCGTTTGTTCGGCTGTTCCTGACTCTGCCGCAAAGGAGGGTATCTATTTGGGACAAGAAAGCGATGTAATGATGGACTACCTGAAGGACAATGACCGATTTGCAGATGTGTTCAACGG
>JAFTVH010000167.1 GCA_017465845.1 Lachnospiraceae bacterium
CATATATAATCCAGGTTCGGATCCAAAAGCTTAATGAATTCATCCATATGTAGTATCTCCATATCATAAATAATCAACCTCGCTATAAGTATACCACATATGGACAGAAAAATCATCTGATTTCAACTAACTTTGGAAAGAGCCTAAATTAATAAGGGAGCTGCACCAACAACTCCCTTATCTTTCTATTTACCTCAGTATATCCCAATCCTTAATCATCTCCTGCACCATATAGCGGAAAGTTCCCTGCCACCCGGTACACCATTCACTGGATACAAAGCAGCGGTGTGCTCTTTTCGCAGATCATGACACCCTTCCATCTTTAATATACCAGGCTACGGAAGTCCTTTATCCTATGAAAAGTTGAAAGATTGGTGTTGTGCGCCGAGTGAGTATTCTCATCTCCCGATCGTGAAACAAGTACCAGGTCCTCCCCGTCAATTGCCATACAGGCATAGTGGCGGGACTGCTTTTCGCTGTTTCCCTTTGCCACAAGTCCTGCAAAGCACCAGTCCACCATATTTTTTGAAAAAGACAGCTGCAGGCGGTCACGCTCATCGCAGGGTATATTGTATCGCTCCTTGGAAAGCAATTCCAGACGTGTCATACTGTCTGTAGCCTGAGACGAAAGCAGCCAGAACAGCTGTGTTTTCTCATCCCACAAGATGTGAATGCCAGTTCTCTCCCTGGGTCAGATAATGCCCGCTGTCCCAAGTGTTTCCTCCATCACGTGAACAATATATAACAAGGTCACCACATTGACCCAGCACATAGACTGCTCCGCCTGCCTCAAAGGAGCGGGCATGGGTAAAATTCCGGTTTGCACGCAGCTGCCAAGTCTCTCCCTTGTCATCAGAGGTATAAATATGCCCTACACGAACTCTTCCTGTCGTAGGATGAGGAATCAGCTCTGCGGCTTCCGGCAAATTCCCCGCATCAGCGCCTCCTATATCATTGGTAAAAACATATCGTCCATTCTCCATCACCCAAATAGCGGGGGTAAATGCATACATTTTTTCACCGGTTTTGGGTGTCTCATAAATCACTTTATAATCGTTAGCTAATATGTTCATCATGTATCCTCACAGTATAATAATGTAGTCAATTACATCACTCTAACTTTCATTTGTATACATATACATAAGTATCTCTGCCTACTATAGCCTATTCCTAAGCCAGAAAATTCTTAACCTGCCGATAAACACCGTTTCCGTCCAACTCATATTTTGCTAACAATGCACCTGCAGAACCGGATTCACCAAATACATCCCTTACACCAATCCTATATACAGGTACAGGATATACTTCTGATAAAGCTTCACATACCGCACCCCCGAGCCCGCCGATGATAGAATGTTCTTCTGCGGTAACTACCTTGCCCGTCTTCTTTGCACTCTTAACAATCAAATCCACATCCAGAGGCTTAATTGTACAAATATTAATAACCTCTGCACAGATACCATCCGCAGCAAGCATTTCCGCTGCTTCCAGTGCGGAATTTACCATAATGCCTGTTGCTACAATAGTCACATCGGTACCTTCTCTTACGATTTCACCCTTACCAATTGCAAACTGATAATCCGGTGTGTCATTAATTACAGGCACAGCCGCACGGCCAAAACGCATGTATACGGGTCCTTCCATATCCAGCGCTGCTTTTACACAGGCTCTCGCTTCCACCGCATCCGAAGGACTTAAAATTGTCATACCCGGAATGGATCTCATAAGTGCAATATCCTCGTTACACTGGTGGGAAGCACCATCTTCACCAACTGTAATTCCTGCATGGGTTGCACCAATCTTTACATTTAAATTCGGATAACCAATAGAATTTCTGACCTGTTCAAAAGCCCTGCCTGCCGCAAACATTGCAAAGGTACTGGCTACCGGAATGACACCTGTCAGAGAAAGCCCCGCTGCAATCCCCATCATATTAGCCTCTGCGATACCGCAGTCAATATGTCTTTCCGGATACTTTTTCTTAAACACACCGGTCTTGGTGGCTGCTGCCAAGTCCGCATCCAGTACATATAAATCAGGATAACTTTCTCCAAACTCAGCCAGTGCATTGCCATAGGCTTCTCTGGTCGCAATCTTCTTTACTTGTGACATAATGCTTCACCAATCCTTTCCAAGTCCTTCATTGCCATTTCATACTCTGCATCATTCGGTGCTTTTCCATGCCAGTCCACACTTCCCTCCATGAAAGAAACACCTTTTCCTTTTAATGTATGAGCAATAATCGCAGTCGGCATTCCCTTTGTATTTCGTGCTTCTGTAAACGCAGCACGAATCTGCTCCATATCATTACCATCTTCCAGATTGATAACATGGAAGTTAAATGCCTCGAACTTCTTATCAATTGGATACGGAGAACATACCTCCGCAACGGGTCCATCTATCTGCAAGCCGTTGTTGTCTACAATGACTACCAGATTATCCAACTTTCTGTGTCCTGCAAACATAGCCGCTTCCCATACCTGGCCTTCCTCAATCTCTCCGTCTCCAAGCAAGGTATACACACGGAACTCTTTATTCTTGACCTTTGCTCCCAGAGCCATGCCAACTGCTGCGGAAATTCCCTGTCCCAAGGAACCGGAGGACATATCCACACCAGGCACATGCTGTAAGCAAGGATGTCCCTGCAGGTAAGAACCCAGATGACGCAGGGTTGGTAAATCTTCTACCGGAAAATATCCCCGGTTTGCCAGTGTAGAGTAAAGTCCCGGGGCTGTATGCCCTTTAGAAAGAACAAACCGGTCTCTTTCTGCCTTTTTAGGGTCCTTTGGATCAATATTCATTTCTTCAAAATAGAGATATGTAAAGATGTCTGCCGCTGACAACGAACCACCGGGATGACCGGCTTTCGCACCATGTACAGCTGCTATAATACCTTTACGAACCTCATTTGCCATTACAGCAAGTTCATAATTATTCATTCTTCTCCTCCCAATTAATCAAATACTCGAAAAATCAGGGGCACAACTCTGCATAATGATTCTATCTCTTCCGCCATCGTTAATCCGGAAAATTATTGCCATCTGCTGAATTGTCCCCCTGTCAAGTCTCGTTTAGTTATCTATAGTTTTATTTTCTAAGTAATATAAATATCCAGCCTCTGTTCCGGTGACAATATCGTAATCACCGTCATTGTCCCAGTTTACCATAGTAAAGCCATGATTATGACCAGAAATATTTCCTGTTGAAAGACTAACCTTTGACTTGAGATAATAATTACCATTTTCTACTCTTGCTGTTTCGTAAAGAACAAAGGATTTATCATCCTGAATCACATCAAGCATTCCGTCACAATTCCAATCAGTAACAACAAATTTCTTTCTTCCGCTTTGTCCACCGGTATTGTTATTCAACTGTAAAGGTGTGCTGTCCTCATTGAGGAATATGCGTTGTCCCTGTTTCAATTTTAATTCACCGTTCTCTGAATATCTTTCAAAGAAAGCCAGATACCCCTCATGATCGAGCATTACAAGATCACACAGGCTATCACTGTTAAGGTCAATTGCATAAACGGTTGATCTGTGCTGTGTTACAAGTTCGTTCCCGTCGGGAGTCCACCACTGCCATGAAGGATAAAGATTTTCATTTTCCCATTCAACTTCTATAGCCTTATGTTGTGTAAGCTGTCCTTGTTTAGAAGTCCCAATATTCTCAAACCATACAACTCGTCCCGTAACACTGTTAACGATGATATCAATGTCGCCGTCACCATCCCAATCACAGGCAGATGGAACTAAATATCCCCATTCTTGCTCTAGATCTCCTTGCAGAGATCCTGACGGTCCTGCTTTAATTTCCAAAGGAGTTCCTTCTTCATCGGTCATCTTTACGGGTGCATCCCAAGAAGGATTTGTACCACCGGTTAAATTCTCCAAAAACCATAAGAATCCTCCATTGTCGCCAACAATCATATCTTCGTCGCCGTCACCGTCCCAATCGCAGGAGGTCGGACGACTCAACGCATTAACAGAAAGATAACTTGCATTGTTTGAAAAGTAGACACCTTCTTCAAAAACCGGAGCACCTGTAGTATCACTGAAACTACCTGTAAACTGAAGATAAAGCATTGTACCGCTTTCACCACCAATGAGCAAATCATCCAAACCATCACCGTCCCAATCATAGTTGATGGCATTATAACGGCAACAGTCAAGCTGCAAAATACCGCTTCTTGTTTCAATCTTAACACCTACATTATCAAATACTGGGGTCTCACTGTTACCTTTATTTTCATAATAGTCAAACTCATTGAGCCATCCGCCGGCAATCAGATCTAAATCTCCATCCTTGTCCCAGTCAAACATACAGAAACTTCTCACACTAGCATATTGGGTACTGTCATCAATGGTAAACTCAGTTCCTTTACTATTACTGATTGTTCTTTTCTCACCTGAAAAATCCGGGTTCTCCTCTGTTCCGGTATTTTTAATCCATTTAAATGTATAGGTAAACTCTTGAAGCCACTTACCCTCATTGTCATATTCTGCGGTTCCGCTTTTCGTTCTTTCAAAAAGAACAGCATCGCTCAAATTATCACCATCCATATCATACAGCTTAAAGAGAGTATTTAGTCTATCAACTTCATTGCCTTTTTCATATCCTTGGTTATCCACAGAACCATGCATCACTCCGTTTGCATCAACAAAAACAGGGGAACCATCCTTTTTATAAGACCACCAAACATAGCCTGCACCATTAAACAGTAGTTCTGCTTGTCCGAATTCTGTTGTCCCTCTTGTATTATTCAAGTTTCGGAACGCAAACATTCCACCAGCGGTACCACCATAGGTAAGACTAGTACCTGAAGCCACCAAATCCAGATCTCCGTCGCCGTCTATATCGCAAAAACCCGGAAAACTATTCCCTCCCACATCAATGGGAACAACCTTGTCAGAATTATTATACGGAATCATTGTAATATCTACATAATCTGTCGGTACCTGATTAATTGTCAGCAATACAATTTGCCTTCTAAGATTTTGAATGGCTGTTTGCAAATCTGAAGCACTGCTCTCTGCATTCAATGACTTCGCCGTACTAAGAACACTTGTAAACTTCGCCCATTCCTCATCACTATGAATACCTTGCGTCATGGCATCCGCAGTTGTAATCAGTTCCTGAAGTTCACTTGATAATTTAGAAGCATCCATCTCCGTTCCTACAGAGAGTTCTGCCACCTCATCTATTGTCAGTGCTTTGTCGTACACTTGAATTGCTGAGAACTCAGAAATCAACGTACGCTGCTTCGCAAGATGACTGTATCTTTTCCCGAGATAAAGAGCATCATTTCCTTCAAAAAGATCTCCTGATGCTGAACTTAAATCTTGAGAAACAATCAGCTGATAGTCTTCTTTACTTACAGGGTTCTCTACAAGGGATTTCCATACATTGAGCTTACCACTTTGAGTTTCATCGTTAAATTCTACTGCAATAGCATATACAATCCACTCATCAACTGCTGTATAAGATCTGGTAGCTATCGTGTTATTTACACCATCTACATTCCACATAAACTCAGAATATCGTTTGGTTACGGCATTTGAAACATTCAAGCTATAACCGCTTTTCTTTGAAAGCAATGATGCCACATTATTCTTGAGCGTCTCATTTTCATTATTAAAAATACGTGCTTTCAATACAATGGTTTTATTAGTGAGATCATAAAGATCGGACGCTTCTTGATTACAAGCTATAGCAGCATATCCATTTACAGTATCCTCAACTCTAAGTATACCGGAAGAAACGGACGCCCCGCCGGAAAGAGTGATAGTTTCAAGTGTCTTTCCTTCCGTTGCCTTATCTGTAAGCATTTCTGTTTCATTACTTCCCTTGAAATCCCAGCTGGAAATCAGTGCACCATCTCCACCTGTTGACTCTTCTTCCGGCTCTTCAGCAAATTCTTTTGATATTATTGCGATTTCATCCAATGCCAGTGCCTTATTATGTACCTGAATTACAGAAAACTCAGAAATTAACGTACGCTGTTTAGACAGATGATCATATCTCTTACCAAGGTAAAGAGCGTCAGTTCCTTCAAAAAGCGTCTCCGGCATTGAGCTTAACTCTTGAGAAACAATCTGCTGGTAGTCAGCCTCACTTGTAGGGTTCTCTACAAGTGATTTCCACACATTGAACTTGCCACTCTGGGTTTCCTCATTAAATTCTACTGAGAAAGCATATACTCGCCACTCCTCTACAGCAGTAGTAGACTCGATAACCTCTGCAATAGTATTTTTGGTGTTATCAGGTACTTTATAAATGACCCTGGATACACGACTATTTTTAGCATTATCAAAATACAGAGTATAAGCACTTTGCTTTGAAAGTAACCCTGATACCATATTATTTCCGGCACTTTCATTATTAGAAATACGCGCTTTTATAATAATAGTTTTGTTCGTAAGATCATAAAGATCAGACTCTTCTTGATCACAGGCAATTGCTGCATATCCATTTACTGTGTCATTAACCTTAAGTATACCAGAAGAAACAGATGCATCTCCTGAAAGAGTAATCATTTCAGTTGTTTTTCCTGCTGTCGCCTTATCTGTAAGCTTTTCAGTTGTATCACTGCCTTCGAAATCCCAGTAAGAAATCAACGTACTTTCCTCAGGCTCGCTTGATTCAGGAGTGCTTTCCTCAGGTTCGCTGGATTCAGGGGTACTCTCCTCAGGTTCGCTGGATTCAGGGGTACTCTCCTCAGGTTCGCTGGATTCAGGGGTACTCTCCTCAGGTTCGCTGGATTCGGGAGTGCTTTCCTCAGGCTCGCTGGATTCAGGGGTACTTTCCTCAGGCTCGCTGGATTCAGGGGTACTTTCTTCAGGTTCGCTGGATTCAGGGGTACTTTCCTCAGGTTCGCTGGATTCCCCAGTACTTTCCTCAGGTTCGCCGGATTCCGGAGTACTCTCTTCAGGTTTGCTGGATTCCCCAGTACTTTCTTCAGGTTCGCTGAATTCCGGGGTACTCTCTACAGGTTCGCCGGATTCCGGTACATTCTCCTCCGTCTCACTATTTTCACTGCTTGCTTCATCATCACTTCCCAGAATCGTATAGGCTACCTTACCTTCGATAATCAATTTCTCATTTCCAATTTCTATGGTTTCTGAAGTACTTATCGTATATGTATCATCTGCAGCCTGCACCTCTAATGCACTCACTTGCAGCGAAGTAAGTATCAGAGTAACACAAAGAAACATACTGAAGACTCTGTTACCTCTTTTCCGATATGCAACGCATACTCCTACCAAAGCTCCTGCAATGAGAATCAACAATATGCTCCAAAACCATATATTACTGTTATCACCGGTAGCGGGTGATATGCTTGTCTTGGGCACCAAAACCACTGTCAAAGTCGCAGTGTCGCCATACCCCTTGAGCTCCGGCACTGTCAGTGACACATCTCCTTCTGCCTCGTATCCCTTGGGAATGACACATTCCACAGATACATCTTCTACTGCCCAGTTATTTGTGTTTTTTGCAGTAACTGATACAGTAATCTCTTCGTCTGAATCATATTTCTGTTTGTCAGTATTTAATGTGATTTCCACACCATCCTGTGTTTGTGTCGCTGCACACACAGGAATAACTGTAGTTACCCACAGTACCAAAACCAGAAACATAATCAGTTTCTTCTTGAATTTCTTCATCGTTTAACCTCCCGTTTAACTTCGTTCCTTCATCGCTTTCATACAGGCTTGCGCCACAAAGGCATTGCTGGAGACAAGCCTCGGGATTCCATGTCCGCCCAGTATTGCATCCGGATAACGATTGAGCAGTTTTTGCATGCTTGAAATGTAACTTTGGGCGCAATAATCCACAGATGCAGCAGTGCCTAACACAGGCACATGTGCCCGGCTTCCTTCAGCCGACAAAGTATCCCCCGTAAAAAAGTATTTCTTATTTTTAATTGTAATGATATATACGACGCTTCCTTGCGTATGCCCTGGTGTAGTCAGCACCTCAATATCGTATTCACAGATTGAAAGATGGATATCAGATTCCACTTTGATATCAACTTCATAAGGTTCAAAAAGGCAATCTTCCTCAAAATCATGCAGCACACAAGGGAAAATTACCGGATCATAATCCCCTAAACGCAGAATCTGATCCGCATCTTTTTGCCCGGCTACGACCGTCGCTCCCTGCTGCTGAAAATAGAAACCGTTACCGCAATGATCAGGATGACCGTGCGTAACCAACAATGCAGTAACCGGCAATTTTTCCAGACCCCAGACACGCAGATTGCGTTCAATCATAGGAATTGCTTCGTGGGGGCGACCACAATCTACAAGCAACAGACCATCACGGTGTACAATACCATATACATTTCCGAGCAAGCCATAACTCATGCCGGAAAGCAGGTATATCTTTTCAGCTATCTTCATTATGTGCCCTCCAGTGCTACGATCAATTTAGAATCCGTTATTATCCAAATACTTTTTTATAATCCATCTGGAATTTCTCAATTCCCTGGTCAGTTAACGGATGCTTTGTCATCTGCTCAATTACACTATACGGCACTGTTGCAATATCAGCACCCGCCAGAGCGCAGTCAGTTACATGAATCGGATTACGGATACTTGCTGCAATAATTTCTGTCTGAATATCATGGACCTCAAAGACATCTGCAATTGTTCGAACTAAATCCAGCCCGGACACACTGATATCATCCAGTCTTCCCACGAACGGAGATACGTAAGCAGCTCCGGCTCTTGCAGCCAGTAATGCCTGATTTGCGTTAAAAATCAAAGTAACATTTGTTTTGATTCCCTCTGCACTCAAAACCTTTACTGCCTTTAATCCTTCTACCGTCATAGGAATCTTTACAACCATATTAGGATGTATCGCACTAATCTCTCTTCCCTCCGCAATCATACCCCTTGCATCTACTGTTGTTGCCTTTACCTCACCACTGATCGGTCCATCCACAATTGCTGCAATTTCGGAAATTACTTCTTTAAAGTCTCTTCCTTCTTTCGCAATCAGAGACGGATTAGTCGTCACTCCGCAAATCACGCCCATATCATTTGCTTTTTTGATATCTTCAATATTTGCTGTATCTATAAAAAATTTCATTTTTCAATTCCTCAAACGCTTTCAATCTCTTTTTATGATTTCATGCCCCATAGTTATATCAGCTTTGATTTGGGCACGCACATCAACTATTCTCCTTTAAACAGTTTCTTAAAACAGGAATAAGCGCCTCTGCCCATATCCTGCATCCTGCTTTATTCGGATGACCGCCATACTTCGCTTTTCCTTGCTCTTGCGGATCATCTGTCAGAAGAGGCTCTATATCAAATACGGCGTCCACATAAGCAGATAATGTATTTCTGATATAATGATTTATATTTATCCATTTTTTCAGATTTTCATCTTTCCAGCTAAAAGGAGGTATCGTCTGAAGCAACACTCTCGTTCCAGCCCCTTTTAGCTTTAAGACAATAGATAATAAATCTTTTTTGATTGCCTCTTCATCCCTTTGCTTTCCGATATCATTGGTACCATATCCTAATACGACCCAGTCCATATGCTTGGCCTTGAACAGCCATGCACCATCACTTGCTGCGTCTTGAGCCCGTCCGAATCCAAGTCCCAGATTCCAGTATGCGTATTGATCTCCCATGCTTTCTGCAACTAATGCGCACCAATGAGAATATGCATTATTGGGCGTACCAATCCCCTGTGTTATAGAATCACCCATAAATCCGATTTTTCCACGCACACTTCTGTCACATCCTATCATTCCGGGAAACGGCAGATTACAGGATGGCTTCCAATGCTCTCCATCCCAGACAAAAGCCGGTAAAATACTCTGTTCATGTGATGGAAGCATTGTTCCTCGAAATGTTATCTCCACACATAAATATTCATTCTTTTCTGCCGAAATCTCAATGGAATCCGAAACAAAAAATTCACCCGGCATCACATCTTTGCTTTCTTTCCCTTGAAATGTTAACACTTGAATTTCTTCAGGGGTAATGGCAGTATGTGCATCACATTCTTTACATACTCCTACAGTAGCTTTTATCAGCTGCCACTCATCACAGATCATGTTGCAGCAGCTTTTTTCACCATCTGCATAAGTACTGTCCAGAATATTTGAAAACAGCAAGGAATATTGGTACCTGCCGCCTGCAAAAATCTTGTAATAAACACGTCCTTTATGTACCGCATCATCTCCTGTTAAAAAAAATGATTGATTGCCGCTTCCTGCTAACGTATTGGATGAATATGTATTAAACCAGTTCATGCCTCATTCTCCCAGCTCATTACAATTTCCTAAAATCCTTGATTCTGTGGAAGCTTAAATAATTATTGTCGTGAAAACTTTGTGCACCATTAAAAGCAGTTCGCGAAAGATAAATGATATCATCTCCGTCAAATGCAAAAGATACATACTGGAATCCAATTTTACGGGGATTCGATTCTTCAAAATTGACCAAATCGCACAATACATTCCAGTTCTCCAGATCTTTCGAGTAAGCCAATGCCAAAACCGTTCTTTCCTTGACCCAACCTTTTCCTGTTATACGTGACACAATGGTAAAATACAGTCCACTTTGTATATCCTTCTTAATATCAAATTTAGAGAGATTGCCGGGAAATGGCACAAATTTGTAAAATTCCAGCGCTTTACCGGGATTACTGCTGTCTCCCATAAGGAAACCCACCAAGCCGTATTGCGGTTCACCTAGATCGGTTGAATATCTGAGAATATTACCAATTTTGCCATCAGGGGTAACGACAGCATTTCCTTCAAGGAAGCCTCTCTCATCACCTTTAACAGCCCCTGGCCATTCCGGATCATATTTAAGAGGATCTGTTATCATCCAATTGGTTACGTCCAAAAGGTCTGCCTCCGCTTTTACTGAAGCAAGGCAGCTCATATGACCTCCCAGCTTATGACTTCCATAATCAATGCCGCACCAAAGTCTGCCATCATGTTCGATTACAGGCATACCGCTCTTATGCCACCCCGAGGCAGCTCTGTTACAGGAACCACGGGCAATGACCGTAGGTTCTCCCCAGTGTTTTCCACCATCCAAAGACTTTCCAATCAAAAGATCTCCATATTCAGTTGATGTAGCAAGCATATAGACTTCATTATTGTGTAGGAACAGAGTTCCCCAATAGCAGGGAAATAACTCCGTATAATGATACCAGCTTTTTCCATCATCATCCGACCGGAAAATAAGCGTCAGATTTTGAGGTGCGCCACTGTCAAATATATCCATGGAAGCAAGAAGATATCCGTCAGGATGCTTCAACAATGACGGCGTACAGAGATGCTGCCCTGAGAAAGCATATTTAGGATCTGAAGGATGCAGATAATTCACAATTGTTCCAGGCACGGATCCTGTACGCGCATATCCGATCATGCTCTTTAAACCCGCACCTTCTACATAAAATTCGTATTCCAGATATTTCACGAGATCAAATATTTCAATGCAGGTAGAATTTACGATTACCTTATTCCATTTTTCTTCACTGTCTTTCACACGGTAATATACCGTCCATTCTTCTGCCCCACCATACCATGCAAGATAAAGGCTGTTTTCCTTTGGAATAATTTGATTAATATATATTTTTTTTATCCGGTCCAATGGCTGATAACAGTCATAACTCCATTTTCCACTACAATTCACTTCTTTACTACCTCCTGAATCTTTCTCAAAACAATCATACGCTCTCCTCTTCTCCAAAATAATAAAGCAGCAGCACCACCCGTACGGAAAGTAGTGCTACTGCTTTCAAATACACAATCTCAATAACTCTTCAAGACAACAGACTCTCCGGAATTTTCTTTGTGTGGAGTGAAAAACTCATACCCACATTATTCACTTTCTCCATAAAGTTCTATATACTTCTCTCTTGCTTCCTCATACAGACCTTCCATCTCTTCGTGAAGCTTCTGAAGACCCAGATTATTCATCTGCTCAAGCACATCAGCCTTAACAGCCTCAAAATCTTCAGCCATAACAAGTTCTGCATAGCGGGCTGTCACTACATTATTAGCATCCGAGCTATATTGCTTTGCTTCAGCAGACACAATACCCAGCAAGCCGTTCACGGCGCGAGACGCATTATTTGTAGCTGTCTTAAGTTCTCCCTTTCTTACCAGATCATCATATACCTGTCCCGGATAATTGAAGTCACCATAACGTTGCGAGAAGTTCACAAACGCTGTAGTTGAAGTGTCCGCTCTGTACTCCTCAAACTCGCTGATTATTACTCCATATCCATCCTCAAACACATCTGCCCGGCTGGTCAGCATAATCTGGGGTTTAGGGAAAATTCTGGTTTCCTTATATTTCGCACCGTTACCGTTCATGTAAGCTTCTAACATGTCACCAATCATTACAGGAGTGCCATTCTCATCATAATCCCAGTCAACGCCCTGAACACCATTCATCCATGTACGCGCACCATCAGGAGTGTCCAGCCAGTTGAGCAGTTCAATGACTCTTTCAGGATATTCACAGTTGGACGAAATGAACCGAGTCTCATTACCAGTACCGCTTCCAAAGGGATTCATGGCGCCGTATACCGCACCAATATATTCAAATGCACCGATAGGATGTGCCATAATAGCATTCTCACCACAGATCTCAGGATCTGGCTGACCACCCGCGTTTGCACTTAAAGCTTTACCGTTTTCTACTTTAGCTCTTAAAGCAGTGCTGTCCTGTGTGAAGCTCTCAGGATCCAGTATTCCCATCTTCCATGCTTTGTTCATGAATTCTAATACTTTCCAGCCAACACCATCTGCATCGCAGAAATGGCACATCAGTTCACCTGTATTTACCTTGAACGTATGGAGTTGCGGCGAAATATCCGAACCGTAGAAATAAGCAAACCAGCTATAAGCCGGGCTACTCGTTGCGGAGTAAGCATAGATATCATCTTCGCCGGTAGCTTCTCTCTGCCGGTCCTGCATATCTTTTAAAACCTGAAGCAGTTCGTCTTCATTTGTCATCTGAGGGGAACCCATCTCAAAATAGAGATCCATACGTATATAATAATTATTACCACTTCCATTGGATGAAGGTGCACCTACCGTATTAACGTATAATACCGGCAGAGCATAGAGACCGTCATAGGTCTCTGTCAGGTGATTAATGGATGCTGCACCCATACGAGCTTTGATATCCTGCCCATATTCATCCAGCAAATCCGTCAACTCCAATACCTGACCAGCCTCAATCAGGTTATCAAGATTCGCTCCAGTAATGTTATTAATATCAGGCAGATTCCCTGTAGTCGACCAAAGGGTAGTCTTGTCACCATCCATACCAACCCACTCGATTTCAATGTTAAATTTGTCTTTGATAACCTGCAGGACAGCATATTTGTCAGTGAGAACGCCTTCTCCTCCGGTTAAATAAGCGCTGTTAATCCCCCAGGTAATGGTAATTGGTTCTCTTTCTATTTCCTCAGAAGAAGATGCTTCCACAGAAGAGGAGTCTGTGTCAGATGAGGATGGAACAGCTGAAGAGGGCTGTTCTTTGCCGTTGTCTGACTGACCACATGCCGCCAAAGAGAAAAGCATGAAAGCGCTTAACAGTATAGCTACTAAACGTGTTACTTTGTTTTTCATTTCATTTGCCTCCTTTAAAGTTTTAAAATATCTTTCATACGGCACAGAGAGTGTAGCCGTACCCACTCTATAACCGCATAAAATTCTATTACTGACCGGGGCAGCTACCCCTTCACAGCCCCCATCATAATACCCTTTGTGAAGTATTTCTGTGCAAAAGGGTACACAAGCATGATAGGTAACATAGTCACTACCACAGCGGTCATACGAACCGATTCCGGTGTGACGGTTGACTGCAATAACAGGTCTTCTGCCATTATATTGTTTTCATCCGCCATCATATTTGCTAATTTCTGGGCTTGAGTCAAATAATTACGAAGAACCAGCTGCATAGTCATCAGACTCTTCTTACTGTTCAGAAAATAATTATCCTTCCAGGAGTTCCACTGTGATACCATACGGTATACCGCAATAGTGGCGATAATAGGTTTGGACAGTGGGATAATAATCTTAAAAAAGGTGGTATAAAATCCAGCTCCCTCAATAGCTGCAGATTCTTCCAGGCTGGCAGGAAGCTGCTCTATAAAGGTCTTGACCAAAATCATATTGCCTGCGGCAACAGCCCCGGGAACGATATATGCCAAAAAGCTATTGGTAAAGCCATAGGCAGTCATCACCAAGTACCAGGGTATCAGACCGCCGCCAGTATACATGGTAATGATAATAAAGCGGTAACACACCTTCCGTCCCCAGAAATCCTTTGTGACCTGATAAGCCAGCAGCGTTGTACACAGTACAGTAACCAGAGTTCCCAGTACGGTTCTGGTCACAGAGACAAGGAATGCATGCCCCAAATCACCCAGACCCAACACTTCCTTAAAATTCTGCAGTGTAAATCCTCGTGGCCAGAAGTATACACCTCTGCTTGCCAATTGCGGATCAGAAAGGGAATAAATAATTACATAATAAAAGGGATATACACAAATAAATACAAATAAAACCAAAAGAACATCCTTTACGATTTCCCATAACACATCGCTGATATCTTTACCAAACACTTTCAATTCCTTGTTGTTCATGAGATTCTCTCCTTTCCTCATCTGTTCTTATACAATTGAGCTTCCGCGAATCTTTCTCGCAATAGCATTGGTAATAAACAACAATATGATTGCAACCAGAGACTGCAGAATGCCTACCGCAATACCAAAGGAATATTGCTGTCCACTAAAGCTTAGGCGATAGACATAATACTCCAGAACCTCAATCTTGTCCGCAACAAGGGAGTTGTAGAACTGGTAATACTGGTCAAAGCCAGAACTCAACAGCCTACTTACTTTCATAATCAAAAGCACAAGGTATGTAGGTGCAATGCCGGGAATTGTAATATAGCGTATGGTTTGAACCTTATTGGCTCCATCCACCTTAGCCGCATCATAAAGCTCCTGATCAAGACCGGTAATAGCTGCCATGTAAACGATTGTACTCCAGCCCAGGCCCTTCCACAATCCCAATAGAACTTGAAATATCCATACGTGATCACCATCCCCCATTAATCCGAAAGGAGACGGTGTTCCTCCAAATAACTTGATTACCTGATTTAGCAGACCATTTGCATCAAAGATTGCCTGTGACAGACCGAATACAATAATCCAGCTGATGAAGTGAGGCATTGTAGTAATCGTCTGCACAACCTTCTTAACCTTTTTACTTCTGATATCATTAAAAAAGATAGCAAACAGTACCGGCACCGGTGTGATCAAAAGTTCCATCAAATTCATTACCAGCGTATTTCGTAATACTCTGAATACATCTCCATCTGTAAAGAACCTCTGGAAATGTTTAAGTCCAACCCAGTTAAGTGTATTCCAGCTTTGTCCGGGCTTGAAATCACAGAATGCATATAGCCAGCCCAGAAGTGGAACATATTCAAATGCAAAGATGAAAATCAGAAACGGAATTATCCTCAGAAAACCTTTGATGCTCCTCCACTTTTTTATTCCGATACTGCTTCTGATCATGTCATCAAAACGCTCCCGAACATTCAATCCTGCTTGCTTGACTTGATTTACTTGCTTTGTCATATCGTCCTGTAACCTTCTTTCTTTTTTAATAGACCCTAGAAACTCCAAGCCTTATTCCCGGCTTCTGTGAGACCATTTTATTGTATCTTTATACCAAATTTACAAATTAATAATAATATTTATGAAGCTTTTTTGCCATCCCCACATCAAACCGAATAGTTCTCTTCTTCAAACTTGTCGGTTTCCTCAGGTCAGCCGTAATCTCAACTGTTTTCCTTCACCTACATCTCCCTGAACGCTTTCATCCACTCATTCTTGATAATCCAATGACCCATGGGTGTGGGATGAACGCCGTCACGCAGCCAATAAGAAGCCGGTGCCTGTTTGCACGCTTCATCTAATTTGTCCTGCAATGTAACAAAAGGGAGATTGTACTTCTCTGCAATGCGTTTTGCAGCAGCTGCTCGTAAAGATACCTCGCTTCTGAAATAGTTCCAGCGCTCCGGCTCTGTCTCTGTAGCAGTAGTTTTTTCTGCCTCCAGAACAAATGGTTCCATAATCATGATCTTTATATCCGGAAGTGCCTCTATAATTTCACCAATCAGCATATCATAAATTTTCTCAAATTTCTCAGCAGCCACACCATTGTGTTTGCCCCCCAATTCGTGCCATACATCATTGACGCCTATGAGCAGGCTCATATAATCCGGTTTGAGATTGATGATATCCATTTTGATTCTTGCATAAACGTCAATAATCCGGTTACCGCTAATACCTTTGTTGATAAATTCATACTCTCCGGGATACTCACAGCCCAGTTGGCCCTTCACCATATGTGCATAGCCCACACCCGTAGATGTGATATCCTCCCGGTTACGTCCACAGTCTGTAATGGAATCTCCCTGAAATAAAATCAATTTTGCACCACACTTCATATCTGCATCATCTCCCAATTAAATATTTAAACTCTGGCTAATTGCCGAAAACACTTGATTTCCCAATACCTCTGTTGCCTTATCTGTAGAATAATGCGTTGCATCTGAGTGGTATTCAATTGGTGCTTCCTTCAATAACCCATATAAATCGTTAATTTCACCGCCATGCTTTTTGACAATTTCAACTGCAGCAGCATTATATGCCTCAATGTTACTATTATGTCTGCAAAATACATACGGTTTTTCATACTGTAATTCAGCTACTGGTGTCGAAGTCGCAAAAATCATCTTGGCATTCGGAAACAATAGCTTGATTCTTCTACAGATTCTGTCAACATTATCTTTATAGAATTCAAGTGGGACAAGACATCCATCATGATACCGCTCTGACACATCCCACAAACCAGCATTCCAGTGAACACAATCAACATCATCTCCACATCCCATGCTTTCTTTCCAATAATCTAAATTGAGCAATACATATGTGGTGAAACGACAATTTTCATTCGGATAAAATACTTCTGCAATTTCTTCATATTTTTCTTTAACATATTCGCAATATCCGATTCTTATAGAATCACCTATTAAAACCACTTTTTTCATCTAATTTTATTCTCCTCCTCTTACAGATTTTCCAGAATGACCTCTTTCACACGTTTGGCACAAGCCCAAATACCTTCCTCAGTCAAATGAATATGGTCGTCTTTTCTGATATATGTATCAATATTAGGTTGAACAAAGCTGTACATATCATTAATAATAATTCCTCGTTTTTCTAATTCTGGAACTAAAATCGCATTATATCTTTCGATACGTTCTATATTGGAATATTGGTAATCAGGAGCAACTGGTGTAGTAGTTGCAAAAATAACTTTCTTTGCACGCTTTTTTAGTATATCTGCTATTCGAATCATATTAGCAACATACTCGTCCTCAGACGTAAGCACTCCTTCGCCATGATCCATGGTATCCCATAATCCGTTATTCCAATGAATGATATCACTGTCTGCTATATCAGCTGCCCAATTAACCATCACACCTCGAAGCGTATACTTACTAAAACGGCAGTTTTCATTGGGTTGAAAAACCGTAAATTCCTCACCCAACAGTTCAGGTAATTTTTTACCATAACCTATAAATCTTATGGAATCTCCAAGTAAAGTAATTTTGCCATTCATTTCTCTTCCTTCCATTCTTTACCACAACTTTTTTAACCACATTTGGAATATCTCCTCTTTACTTATAGTAATGCTTATAAAGCTTTTTTGCCATCCCCACATCAAACCGGTGGGTTCTCTTCTTTAAACTTGTTGTTTTTCTAAGTTTAAAAAGATCTTCCTATTTCACAAAAAAGCCTCACAATCTAAGTTATTTCAAAGATTGTGAGGCTTCCTTTTAAATTCTGCTATTAAATATTTTCGATTTGCCGCTTATTGTTCAGTTTGATGCACTTCCTTCTTCAGATGCATCTCCCTGTACTGAACCGGAGTAACACCGTAATATTGCTTAAACACATTAAAAAAATTGTTGTATCGCTGATATCCCACCTTCTGGGCAATCTCAAAAGCACTGTACTCTCCCTGCTCCATAATGGCTGCCGCCATCTTCATCCTCTCATCGATGATAAACCTGCTGATGGTGATACCTCTTTCCTCCTTAAAGATACGATTCAGATACACTGGGTGGAAGTGAAATTTTTCACTGATTTCTTCCACACTCAGTTTGCCATCCAATATGTTTGCCTGGATGAAGGCTGTTACATTTTCTACGATTTCCTTTTTGGAAGCTTTTTCAACCGGTGGGTCTTCTTTGCCTCGAAGCTGCTCCTTCAGCACAGATTTTCCGTATTCCACGTAATAGTTTTCTTCCCTGCGGCACTTGATTCTGTTCACTACCTTCTGCACTGTCTTGCCGATCTCCTCATTTCTGGCAGGAATCAGCACATAATCCTGACAGTCCAGACTGATAGCCGCCTGTGCATAGTCAAAGTTAGCATGGCAGGTCAGGAAAATACATTCCACGTCTTTCTTCTGCCCTCTGACCCAGCAAAGCAGCTCGATTCCATTCTCACCCGGCATTTCAATATCACAGAGTAAAATATCGATATATGATTCCTCCATACAGATTCTGGCGCTTTCTGCATCATATGCTACATAAACCTTCTCAATCTCATACTGTTCCCAGTTAATCTTCTCTTTCAGGTTGTCCGCAGTCATTTTCTCATCATTCACTATCAAAAGATTCATATCCCTTTTCCTCCAGATCATATGGGAAACTAACGATCACACAGGTTCCTTCACCCAACTCGGATGCAATAGTAATATCCGCTTTTTCCCCATAGAAATGCTTCAACCGCCTCATAGAATTATAGTATCCCACATGAGAACCATCTGATTCCTTCCGACGCATACTTTCGTTCAATTCCTGCAGCTTTTGGGGAGGCATTCCCGGACCGTCATCCATAATCCGAAAGGTAACCATTCCATCTTCATACATCCCGTTGATTGTAATATGGGTTATGATATCCTGCTTTACCACATGCTTTATAATATTCTCCACAAAATTGTGCAAAAGCAGAGGCGGTACACGCACAAAACCGATCTCCGGATCATACTCATATGCTATCTCAACACTTCCCGGATAACGCACTTCCACCACCTGCATATATCCCTCTATCAAATGTTGTTCTTTACCAAACAGCTCAAGCTCCTTCTCTCTGCGAAACATATACCGAAAATAATCAGATAAATACAGAATGGTATTACAAATAGCTTCTTCCTCATGCCTCTCCGCCAGATTATAGATCATATTAAAAATATTTAACAGGAAATGAGGTCTGATCTGCAGCTGCAGACGGCTTAGCTCCATTTTCTGATAGTCCAGTTCTTTCTCGTAATTTTCAATTTTCAAAAAGGCAATCTGCTCTGACATCTTGTTAAAGGATTCGTAGACATATTCGAATTCTGCAGAGTTGGCCTTTTCTGTGATTCGATATGTCATGTCTCCTCCCTGCAGCTTTTTCTGGGCGTGGTTCAACACTTTCAGAGGTGATAGCAACAGATAATGGACAATGAAATAGATGCCCGGCACCAACGCCACAGCAGCCAGCATTCCAACCCACACAAGCAGATAATAGTTCATGATCTTTGCCAAAATGTCACTGCGGCGGATGACAGCATTCAGGTAAATATTTTTGTCTACCTGTACCGATACTATAATCAGATCCTTATCATCGGCATACATCATTTCCTCTGTGACGGAAATATCAGTACTTTCATATCCGATCATTTCCTGTGTTTCATCAAAAATAGTCTCCAGTTCAATCCACCCGCCATATTTACTAAGATGCGTCTGCAAATAACTACTGTATTTGACACTATACAATAATACCTGGGTTTCATCGATTTGTTCCAGAGACCAGCCTGTTTTCATCTCAGTGCGAATCTTCTCTTCTGCTGCCTTTGTCTCCACCGGATGCTCTACATATCTATTCGTACTTTTCCATATAAAAACATCATCGACTCCTCCTACATAAGCGAAATATCCGTCCGCTCCATTTATTAAAGACAGATTTTCCTTTGCAATCTTGCTGAAGGCGCTCTTTTCTATCAAATAGGGATTCTCCGCTGACTCTGCTGTCAGAAAAGCCTCCCCCTCCTCCTGATAGCAGACATCAAACAGATATGAGGCGGACACATTCATACGATTATCCAGATTAATGGCCTGATTTTCCAATATACCGTTTACGGACAGATGCGCCTGTTCCAGCATTGCATCTATCGCCACATTGCCTATAACAATTGCCAAAATAGTAAAAGGAAGTACTACCATCATTATGATAATCAGTAATTTCGTAGAAACAGACCTTAAAATTCGCTTTTTCATGAGTTTAAACAGGAATACACCACATTCCGCAATCTCGGCTGATAATATTCCTCCCTCGGATTCAGTGTATGCTGTGCATAGAATACGCCCAATCCGATTTCAGGGTCAATGATAGCAGTAGCACCGGCCGCACCGCCCCAGCCGAACTCGCCCAGACTGCTGATCACTCCGGACTTTGCAGGATTGATGTGGGTACGTACACCCAGTCCATAACCACAGCCTGCCAGCTGCCTCCAGTTAAAATCCTTGAGCACCTCTTCACTCAACCGGTTGGTCCGCATCAGATTCACCGAATACGGCGATAAAATGCGCTCTCCCGTTAAGCCCAGTCCAAAACCGGCCAATGCAGCCATCAGCTTTGCATAATCGAAAACCGTAGTAATGATGCCTGCTCCGCCGCTGTCATATTCCTCACCAAGTATATGGCTTACACCTTTACCCACATTCTTAAAATATCCTTCTTTGGAATTGCCGTGCTTCTGGGCTTCTACGATGTCCATGTTCTCATTGCCCGCCGCAACAAAAGAATACTGCTCTGCTGTTCTCTTCAAAGTTTCAGGTGTATGGTGATATACGCTTTCCGTCATATCAAGCGGGTCAAAAATATTTTCCTTCACATAATCCCTGAACTTCTGTCCGGACACCACGCTGATCAGCGCTGCCAGCACATCATGACAAATGCTGTACTGCCAATGAGTTCCCGGTTCAAAGCAGAGCGGATCTGCTGCTACGCACCGAATGGTCTCAACTGTGTCCATCTTACCACCGGTCACTTCTGCTGCCTTCTTAAAACCTTCCGACTTTAAATTGTAGCTGAATCCGGCTGTCATGGAAAACAAATCGCCCACTTTTATCGGCGTCTCAGCCTTCTTCAGATCTCCCTCAGGCGTCTTGACGTACATCTCTTTAAATTCCGGTATGTAATCATACAGCGGATCTGACAATAATATCTTTCCACGCTCCAGAAGCTGTGTTCCTGCGGTTACCGTTGTTACTTTGGAACAGGAATAAATATTGTACATTTCCTCGCCGTTTAAAGGAATTTTATTTTCCAGATCTGAATAGCCTGTATGATATTCAAATACTTTTTTACCTTTCAGATATACTTCTATGGCATTGCCGGGTGTTCTCTCTGCTGCCATATGGTCCATGAAAAGCTTTAAATTTGTAAAGTCCATTATTCTCCCTCCTATGCTGCCTACCTTAATCACAGTGACACAAGATGAAATCTACAACCGGTGCAGGGTCCTGCAATCCATGAGGGTGGTGATCACATCCGGGCTTAATATACACTTCAATCTCCACTCCGGCATCTTTATATGCCCTTTGAAGAAAGATACCATTCTCACAATAAGGAACCACACTGTCACTATCTCCTGCTACCATCACAACAGGAATCCGGTGGCTTACCAGGGTTCCCAGCTTGTCAAGAGGCATATCCCTGTATGCCAGTAATTCTGAAATACTCTTTAAACCAAGTGCGTTCAGAATCTCAGAATTGTCTGCCGAAAGAGGATTGCCGATTCCAAATCCACACGGGCAGCTCATAAAGTTGACCACCGGTGCATCAAGATACAGGCATTTGATCAGTTCCGGATATCTTGCAGCCAGCTTAATGGCAATCAGGCCGCCGCAGCTCATACCAACCGGCACACATTGTGAATTCAGTTTGTATTCATTCTGTACAAAACGGATGAATCTTGCCTTTCTGTCCAGGTCGGGATTGGTTGCCCAACGATTGTCGTTTTTGATGTAGCAGAGATGAAAACCTTTCTCCAGAAGTGTTGTTTCAACAGCCTCAGGGAATGCGCCCCAATATTCCGTTTTGACAGCCAGATAGCCATTGGCCGTTCCTTCCTGCGGAAATACTATGATTGCTTCGTGCTCTTCAAATAAGATTTGCTTACATGTATATCCCATCCAGTTTGTTTCTTTGGTGTCCGCCATCTTTGTGTCCTCCGTTTTAACCGCAAAGCTTTTTTTGTTATCTTATCACTGTTTTGTATGACATTCAAGCGGTATTATCTCTTATAATGGTAAAAAAGTTACTTTTGTAGCCGGCAAAACTGAAAGGGCAATCGTAAGCATTTAAAGCTTTAGCGATTGCCCTTCTTCATGTTAACTTAACTTGCAAAGAAATTACTGTACCTTAACTTTTAACACCATTTTCCTTACCTGCGCTGCAGTCCCGGCCTTCTGCGAAGGCTTATGTGCATCATCCGGGAAGAAAATCGCAAACTCTCCCGATGTCAGCAAAAAATCCACACAATCCTCTCCGTCTTCAAAAAACAGGACATCCGCTTCCACATTATGCCGTACTGCCGCCCCAAGCTTTTTACGATTTACATACTCTACTTTTTCAACACCATCCACCATAAACTGTATATCTATGTAACGATCATGCGCCTCAAACGCACCTTCTTCGCGTGTCTCATAGTCCTGTACTTTGGCATACAGATCCGTACCGCAGATTTCATAAGTGCCCGGTCCTGCAGGATTCTTCAAGTATTCTTCTATAAATGCAAATGCCTCTCTAAACAAAGGATGAGCCGCCACATAGCAGTCCTTATTTTCTATTCTGTCTAATATCATAAATCAATCTCCGCCTTCCTTATCCGGTATAATGTTTTGAAAAAACAGATGCCAGCTCAGCAAGCATAGCAACCTCTTTCTTGAAAGTTTCATTCATTCCCTTATTATCCATCTTTCTGCAGAAAGTGTCAATAGGCAGTCCCTCAAACTGCTGCAGGTGATATTTTGCATTCACCGGATAGTACTGGCGCTCAATCAGTGCTGCCATGGAAAGGAAGTCCTGAAGCAAACCTGCTCGTTCCTCTTTGCTATGCTCACACAACCAGGCATAAAGTGCCGGATGGAAATTTGCCATGACGCCGCTGAAGCCTGCTGCCCCGCTGCGCAGTGAATCCAGAAGAGTAGCGGTATTGGCATTATATAATTTAAACTCGCTTCCTTTAAGCACCTCAAGCCGCTTCTCGATCAACTCCATATCGCAGCAGGTATCTTTTAAGAAAAAGAATCGTCCCGTTTCTTTACATTCTTTCAGATTCTCCAGAGACATCAGTCTTTTATACGGATAGGGACATTCATAAAAGCCAAGCGGAATATCAGCCGGAATTTCTTTTAAAAATCCCCTGCAGCGTTCCATCCAGATCTCATCATCTTCGTCTTCTGCCGCAAACTGGTTGGTAATGAGAACCACAGCATCCACTCCGGTCTCTGCCATCCGGCTGACTTCCTTAACCTGATCCTCCATCCTGTCAGACAGATTACCACAAGCAATGACCGGTACACGTCCTGCTGCAGTTTTTACTACAGTATCTGCTACCTGAAGTCTTTCTTCCAACGACAGGTGAAACATTTCACTGGACTGACACACAGCAAATAGGCCGCTGCTGCCATTATCAATATACCAATCTGTTAATTTTTCCAAGCCTGCAAAATCCACCTCTCCGTCAGGGCAAAAAGGCGTCAACATTACCGGCCATACTCCTCCCGGAAACTTTCTTACTTCCTGATTCATCTTCGTATTCTCCTCCATATGTATCAATACTATTTTTTGAAATGTACAATTGCTGAACGCTCTATCTCCAATCCCGCCTGATAATGTTTCATAAATGCTTCATAATCTTCCACATCTGCCGGATCCGGTAACATAGTTTCCTTAGTCTGACTATCAAAAATCTTTGTTTTCAGATAATCACCGAGACTTTCATCCGGTCCCTTGTCCATCATATAAGAAGCCAGCAGCGCAATACCCCAGGCTCCGCCTTCCCCGGCAGTCTCCATAACAGTGACCGGCGCGTTGATTGCTGCTGCCAAGATACGCTGGCCTACGCCTTTTGTCTTAAAGAAACCGCCATGGCCTGTAATACTGTCGATAGCCACCTTTTCTTCTTTTATCAAAATATCAAATCCGGTTTTTAGCGCTCCCAGGGAAGTAAATAAATGGGTACGCATAAAATTGGCAAGCGTCATCCTGGAATCCGGCATCCGTACAAAGAGCGGCCTGCCCTCTTCCATACCCGTCACATGTTCTCCGGACAAATAGTTATATGCCAGCAAATTACCGCAGTCCCGATCTCCCTGCAATGCCTGCCGATACAATGTAGAAAACAGCTCATTCTTCCCCATTTTCACTCCAAAGCAGGTAAGACATTCCTCAAATAATGCCACCCATGCATTGAGATCCGAAGTACAGTTATTGCAATGGGCCATTGCAACCGGGCTTCCGTCCGGCGTTGTCACCATGTCGATTTCCGGATATACTTTGGAAAGCTCATGATCCATTACGATCATGCCGAATACTGAAGTTCCGGCAGAGACATTTCCCGTTCTTTTGTCCACGCTGTTGGTGGCCACCATGCCTGTTCCGGCATCTCCCTCAGGAGGGCAAAGAGGGATGCCGGCCTTTAACATCCCGGAGGGATCCAACAGTCCTGCACCTTCTTTCGTTAGCACACCGGCTTTTTCTCCTGCTGCAAGCACTCCGGGCAAGATTTCATGCAGCTTCCACGGGAAATTCTTTACCTCAGCCAGCTGTTCAAACTGTTGCATCATATATCGGTTGTAGTCGTTTGTTTCACTATCAATCGGGAACATTCCGGAGGCATCTCCGATTCCCAGTACCTTTTCACCGGTCAGTTTCCAGTGCACATAGCCGGAAAGTGTGGTCATAAAGGCAATATCTTTTACATGTGCTTCTTTCTTTAAGATTGACTGGTATAAATGGGCAATACTCCAACGCTGCGGAATATTGAACTGAAAAAGCTCTGTTAAGCTTCCGGCAGCCTCTGCTGTCATAGTATTTCTCCAGGTCCGAAATGGAACCAGCAGCTTATCCGCCCCGTCAAATGCCAGATACCCGTGCATCATGGCACTGATTCCTATGGAGCCCACTGTGGTAAGGACTGTATCATATTTTTTCTCTACATCCAGCGCCAATTCCCTGTAGCTTTCCTGCAGGCCTTTCCAAACCAGATCAAGATCATAGGTCCATATTCCATCTATCAACTGATTTTCCCATTCATAGCCACCGGATGCTAATGGCTTTCCATCATTATCAATTAATACTGCCTTAATTCTGGTAGAGCCAAGTTCAATTCCCAGGGAAGTTCTCCCTGATTGAATACTATTCTTTATCGCTTGCATAAATCTTTTCTCCTTGATGAATTACACTTCCCTGATAAGTTACAGCTCCCTGAAATTCTCAATTCTGTCAAACACCGAGTAATTTGCATCATGATAATTATGCGCTCCATTGATTGCTGTTCGACAGAGGAATACAATATCATCACCTTCAAATTCAAAGTCTACGTATTGAAATCCCTCCTGCATCGGGTCACGATCACGACGGTCTATTACATCCAGTTCCACCTCCCACTTACAAAGGTCCTTAGAACTCATAAGTGAAAGCAGATTTCGACTGCCGACCTTTTCTTTATCAAGGATGCGGCTGGCAAGCGTATAATAGCGTTTAGATTTTTCGTCATATTTTATTTCAAACTTGGAATGGTTGGCAGGAAACTCCATGGCTCTGCTGAATTTGAGAGGCGCTTCCGGATTTTCTGCATCTACTTCGTAGATTAATGCCAGTCCATAATTGGGGGTCATATTTTGCATCTGATACCGCATAATGTTATATAATTTCCCTTCCGGAGCAGCAACCAGACAGCCTTCCAACGGCCCGGCAGTCTTTCCCTTCGGAGCCCCCTCCCATGCATGGTCATACATTACAGGCTCGCTGAACAGCCAGCTTTCTTTCTTCATGATATCACTTCCGATTTCAGCAGAAGCCACCATCGGTGCATGATATCCTCTGCCCCAGCTTCCCCATTCCAACGTATTCCAGATTCTTCCGTTGTACTCTACAACAGGCTGTGGATTCTTGTGCACTCCTGCTTCGCCGTTTTTGCCATTTCCTCCGCGAAGAAGGACTGTAGGTTCGCAAAAGCTTTTTCCGCCATCCACAGACTTTCCAATCAGAAGATCCCCATATTCTGTGGAACATGCCAGCATATATAACTCATCCCGGTACAAAAACAATTTGCCCCAGAAGCATGGGAAAAGTTCACAGGCATAGTGCCAGCTCTTGCCATTATCCTCAGAGCGAAAAATCAGAGAGAGATTTTGTGGATATCCTCCACTAAATACATCCATAGAAGCAACAATCACGCCATCCGGCAATCTCACAAAGGAAGGACTGCAGAGGTATTTTCCTGAAAAGCTATATGCTTCATCATCTGGATGAAGGTAATTTACAACAGAACCAAAGAAACAGATGCCTGTTCTGGCTAACCGCACACGGCTTTTCAGAAGTCCGCTCGTGACGTAAAACTCATAGTCCGTTTCTGCTTCAAGTCCTGTAATCTCAAAAGAATTTTTATCAGTCTGCCCGGTCAGGATAAACACGTCCTGCCCTCTCTTTCTGCAAAAAATCTGATAGCCCTCTGCACCCTCTGTCTCTAACCACTCAAAATGTATACTTGTCTCAAAAGGTACAATACGACAGATGTATATGTCTCCGCAACATACAAACGGCGGCCTATAAGGTGCACTACTCCATGTTGAAACTGCTTTCATATGACTTTCTCCTTTTTATTCCTATGTTTTCATTATTGGTAAGCTCTCTTTGACAAGGTTTCTGCTTCATCTATATTTCATTATAAAGATGGTGCTTTTTCCATTCAATGCACTATAGAGACCCGTTTTTATACATTTGGGACATTCTTCTTGACTTTATGACTGCTTTTTGTAAAATAGTAATAACGAATAAAGGAGAATCATGACAAATGCTGATACCCTATTACACTCATGCTCATGCTAATATTTTAAACAAGCTTTTTATTCCGGAAATCGCAGAGCCTTTCCCTATCAAGATTCACTGGTTTCGAGCACTTTCTTTTGATGAGAAGAACTCCGTAATCAGCCAAGAGATGCATCTTCATACTTTTTTTGAGGTACATCTGGTGGTCAGCGGCAGAATGGAGTACTCTTCCAACGACGGCAAGCATTTCGTGCTCGATGCAGGAAAAGGTATCTTGATTTCTCCCTGCATGGAGCATATGGTAAATTCTTACAGCAGCAATTTTGTCAAATTTTCTCTTGCATTTGTATTAGACGAAACTTCCAGTCTTTATCATAATTTAGCAGAAAATGGGATTTATACTTTTGACCTGTCAAATGTGATGTTAAACAGTATTGATTCCGTACTGAGGGAAGTAGATCTGAGCACTTCCTTTTCCCTGACTCTAATTAAAAACAGAATGTTGGATATTATCTGTGCAATTTCGCGCGCTGTCGGTATCTATGAATATTGTACACCCACAGACCTGACCGTAGAAGACAAACGTGTCACTGCAGCCAAATTATATATTAAGGACAATAATAGCCGCTTTCTCACCTGCAATGAGGTGGCCAGTCAATGCGGTCTGAGTCCCAAGCAGATGAACCGTATCTTCTATGCAGCTACCGGCAAGAACCTGCACGAGTATATTAATATTGTAAAAATAAAAGAGGCAGAGCGGCTGTTGGCCGATACCTCTTTACCTATTAAAGAAATCAGTGAATCTCTGGGCTTCTCCAGTGTGTATTATTTTAACCGGTTCTTTTCTAAAAATGCGGGGTTTCCGCCGGCGCATTTCAGGAGGATCAGTGCGAAATAAATGCTTTGCCTAAAGCAGCTCTGCCCTTGCTCCTCTTGCCACCACAGCCTGCTTCCTGTCAAAAGTAAGGGGCTGTCCCTCAGGTCCGCTGACGATTCCGCCCGCTTCCTCTACAATCAATGCCCCAGCCGCATAATCCCAGGGACTCAAAATGAGTTCAAAGTAAAGCTCCGCTCTGCCGCAGGCAATGGTGCACAGATCAATAGCTGCCGAGCCGCTTCTGCGGATATCCTGCGTCCGTTGGAAATAGCGGTATGCCATATCAATAGACTTCTTAGCAAGTTCCTCATTGTATGGCGCTGTCCCAAAGAACACCATCCCTTCCTCCAACGTCTTGTCAGACACATGTATAGGCTCCCCGTTCAGATAAGCACCCTTGCCTTTTTCCGCATAAAAGGTTTCCTGCCTGTACGGATTGTATATGACGCCCTTTACCGGGTATCCGTCTTTCGCCAGGGCAACACTGATGCAGCTGCATCCAAGGCCTCTGGAAAAATTGGCCGTGCCGTCTATGGGATCCACAATAAAGGCGTAGCCTTTAGAAATATCTGCTTTGTCTGCATCATCCTCTTCCCCGTAGAATACTGCCTCGGGGAGCAGCGCCAGAAGTTTTTCTTTCAATGCCGCCTGTATTCTGGAATCGTAGTCCGTGACAAAGTTGCCTTTGCCTTCCTTCTGATGGATTTTACGCTGAATGTCGGTGGCGCTTAACATGATCTCACCGCATTCATGGACGATATCTATTATTTTATTTATCATAATCGTTTCCTCATGGTCCGCGAATTCAACTTTGTTGAATTTATCTGCTTACTCTAAACCTTATCACCGCCGTAGCAGTTAAGTCGGTTAAATAAAATTCGCAAACACCGACACCGCAATCACCGTCATAACGCCTGCCACAACAATGGACAAGCTGCTCATTGCACCTTCGATTTCCCCCATTTCTATGGCCTTGGTGGTACCCATAGCGTGGGAAGCCGTTCCGATAGCCAGTCCTCTGGCGATAGGCTCCTCAATCTTACATACTTTGCAGATAAATTCCGCAATCATATTTCCCAGAATACCGGTAACAGCAATGGACACTACCGTAATCGTTGCGATACCGCCCATTTTCTCTGATACGCCCATACCGATAGCCGTGGTGATGGACTTGGGGAGAAGGGTCACATACTGCTCGTGGTTCAGTCCGAATGCAAGGCTCAACAGGAAGATGCTCACCATAGTGGTCAGAACACCGGCAGTAATTCCACCGAAGATGGCCTTAGGATACTTCTTTAAAAGAGTCAGCTGGCGGTAAAGGGGAATGGCCAGACTCACCGTCGCCGGAGTCAGGAAGAAGCTGATGTATTTAGCACCGTTATAATAAGTGTCATAGTCAATTCCGAAAGCAAGCAGGATGGCTATGATGATAATAACAGATACAAGCAGCGGATTGGCAATGGCAGACTTTACCTTACTCTTGATCCAAAGTGCCAGCTGAAAGCACAGCAGACTCAAGGCGATACCAAAATATATAGATTGGGTCAAAGCTTCCATCATGATTTCTGTACCTCCGTATCTTTCTTTTCTCCGTCAGAAGCCTCTTTCTTGCCGCTTCCTTCTTTGCGAAGAATAAACTGGGCAGTCCGGCCTGTTACAATCATGATCAGGAATGTAGTGGACACACAGATTACCACTAACGGCACCAGCATCTGTTTCAAAGCATCTACACTTGTCATAATGCCTACAGTAGACGGAATGAATAACATGGGCATGATTTCTACCAGGAAATCAGCGGCCCCTTCTACTTTTTCCAAAGGAATGATGTGGGTCACCAGGCAAATCACCATAAGCACCAGCCCATACATGCTGGCCGCAATAGGAAGCGGTATCAGATGCTCCATCATTTCTGCAATAAATGATATGGTCAATATAATGGCCAACTGTTTGATAAATTTCATTTTTGTTCCTTTCCCGCTGCAGTTCTATATCTGCTTGCGCACCACGCCGTACTCATCATCCAGTCTGAAATACGGGCATGCCTCTTTACTGCCGGAGAGAAAACGAAACATCTCGTCCTCATCCAGATTCACCAGACAACTGTAGCATTCATAATCTTCATCGTACATATAATTCACACAGGCTTCACAGTTCATTCCTCTGTTCCTCCATGGAGATATTGATAAATCTCTCTTTTTCCCACACCACGGTCCTTAGCCACTGTTTTCATAGCACTCTTGGAATCCATTCCCTGATTTTCGTAGTATGCCATATGCTCCTCAATGCTCATGCTCTGCCAGGAAGCGATTGCTTCCTGCCTCTTTTCCTGTAGGCTCTTGCCTTCCACTACCAGAACATACTCTCCCCGTGGCTCTTCCTCCTGATAATAAGCAAGGGCTCCACTGATTGTCGTAGGTATCACCGTTTCAAAACGCTTGGTCAGTTCTCTGCAAAGGGTAATTTTCCTGTCTCCCAGTGCTCCCTGTAATTCTTCCAGCGTTCGCACCAGATGATGTGGCGCTTCGTAAAGGATCATAGTCCGGCTTTCCCGGGAAAGCTCCTCCAAAACTTCACGCTTTTCCTTTTTATCAGAGGGGAGGAACCCTTCAAAACAGAAACGTCTGGTACTTAAGCCCGATAGCGTAAGTGCTGTAATGCAGGCTGCCGGTCCCGGCAGGGAAGTCACTGTAATTCCGTTTTGCTGGCACATCTGTACCAGCACCTCGCCCGGATCTGAAATGGCCGGGGTACCGGCATCGGTAATCAAAGCAATGTTCTGACCATTCTGCATCTGACCTACCAGCTGCCTGGCTTTTTCTACCTTGTTATATTCATGGTAACTTGTCATAGGCGTATGTATATCAAAGTGATTCAACAGCTTGATACTGTTGCGGGTATCCTCTGCTGCAATCACATCCACCTGTTTCAATGTCTCTATGACTCTGGGTGTCATATCCTCCAGATTGCCAATAGGTGTGGCACATAAATAAAGCTTTCCTGCCATATAATCCTCCTGTTGCATTTCTGCACTTTCCTTCAGTCAGTAGTCGCAAATATCAGTAGCCGCAAATATCAATAGCCATAAATATCGTAAATTTCCGGCATATATACACCCGGCTCTTTATAGACGATCAACGGCTTCTCCACTGTCATCCTGGGCCGTCCGCCTCTGACGCCTTCTATCAACACCATGTTGGGCTCCTTGTCCACGTAAGGGTACACAAGCTGCATCCGTTTGGGCTCCAGCTTATACTTTGTCATGGTAGTCATGATTTCAGCCAGCCGGAACGGTCGGTGCACCATGTAAAAATGACCGCCTGTCTTCAAAAGCAGTGCAGCCTGACTGATCACATCCTCCAGCGTACACAGCAGTTCATGCCTTGCGATGGCCTTAGGTGCATCGGGATTGGTCAGCCCGTGTTGTCCTATCATATAAGGCGGATTGCAGGTAATTACATCAAAAGAAGCAGACTTAAAAATCTTGCCTGCTTCCCTGATGTCTCCGGTTACAATGGTAATCTTCTCCGTCAGGTCATTCAGTGCCACACTTCTTCTTGCCATGTCGGCACTTTCCTCCTGTATCTCCAGTCCGATGAGATGGGCTGCCGGAGTTTTGGCCTCCATCAAAATGGGAATGATGCCGGTGCCGGTTCCCATATCCAGCACCTCATCTCCTTTTCTGGCAGAGGCAAAACCTGACAGCAGCACCGCATCCATGCCGAAGCAGAATTTTTCAGGATTCTGGATAATCCGGTAGCCGTTTCGCTGCAATTCGTCCAGTCGCTCGTTATCCTTCAGTTCAATTGTCATTGCGCTCTGAGGTTCCTTCCTGTTTTGGTGCATGGAACTGCTTGTCTGGCTGCGATGTTTTCTCTGCATGGGACTGCCTGTCCGGACGTTCTCCACGTTCCGCTCTATCCTGGCGATTGTGACGATTGCCCCGGTATCCTTTTGTCCCGCGTTCCCTGCTTTCCTGACGGTCACGATTGTCCTGGTGTTCCCGATTATCCTGGCGTTCCTGCCTTTCCTGACGGTCCTGCCTTTCCTGACGGTCACGATTGTTCTGACGATCCTGTTTCTCCTGGCGACTGCGATTATCCTGACGGTCACCGTTATCTCCTCTTTCCGCACGATCGCTGCGCTCCTGCTTTTCAAAACGATTCTTGTCAGATTTTTCAAATCTCTCCTGGCGCCCCGGGCGGTTGCCGCGGTTCTGTCGATTATTACGTTCCGGACGTTCTCCATGTTCCTGATCTTCTGCTCGTTCGGCTCGCTCCTGACGCTTACCCCGGTTATTACGCTCACTGCGTTCTTGACGGTCCATCTTGTCTGAGCGGTCTGAACGCTCCTGACGACTGCTGTGTTCTGACTGTCCTTCCGCTTCCTGTTTCTCCATAGCTTCCTGCTTTTCCAACATCTCCAGTTCCTTCAACTCTTCTCTGGACAAATCTTCTGCTGAGAGCTCATCTTTGGAAATATCCTGCTTGTCCTTCTTACCGTGCTTCTTCTTAAAGCGCAGTTTATCAGGCTCGTAATCACGGATTTCTTTCTCGTCACCTACCTCTACAACCACCTTTACAATCTGGCGCAATACGTTAACGCTCTGCACTTCACCTCTCAGACCGTCATCTGTTGTAACATAATCTCCAACGGAAGGCAGCTTACGGTTTAATTCCTCGTACGTATCCTCCTCATGCTTTAAACAACACATCAGACGTCCGCACACACCGGATATCTTAGTCGGATTCAGGGACAGATTCTGTTCCTTAGCCATCTTAATCGATACCGGAATAAAATCAGACAGATAACTGTGGCAGCACAATACTCTTCCGCAGATTCCGATTCCTCCCACTGTCTTGGTCTCGTCCCTGACACCGATCTGGCGCAGTTCGATTCTGGTCTTAAAGACACTGGCAAGGTCCTTTACCAGTTCTCTGAAGTCAATACGACCGTCTGCCGTAAAATAAAACAGTACTTTATTGTTATCAAATGTATATTCCGCATCAATCAGCTTCATCTCCAGACCGTGCTTTCTAATCTTTTCTAGACAGATCTGGTAAGCTTCCTTTTCTTTCAGTTTATTAGCAGCCTCCTGCTCCTTGTCGCGCTCGTTAGCAATGCGAAGGACAGGCTTTAAGGGCTGAATGACTTTGTCATCTTCTACTTCTCTGATATCACCTACTACGGTACCGAATTCGATGCCGCGGGCTGTCTCTACTATGACATTATCGCCTTTTTTAATTTCAAAACGGACGGGGTCAAAAAAATAAATTTTGCCTGCTGTCCTAAATCTTACTCCTACAACTCTAATCATCTATCTACCTCCGGGTGGGGCTAAAACGTTATAAGCATTTTGAGTCGCCGGCAAGGGGTCGCCCCCGGATGACAGGTATCCCGATTCGGACACGCTCTCGCTCCGTGAAAAACGCAGCGGTACTAGGGCTCGAAAGTACCGAGCCCAAGGACCGGCGTTTTTCAAGGGTCCTCATTCGGGACACCTGTCATCCGGGGGCTACTCTTGCGACAATTCAAAATTTTATGACTTTTAGCCGTTTTCTTTAATTTCTAATAGTAATAGTTCCATTGTTAAGTCAAAGTTTACGTTGGCGTTTAGGCGAGCTTTGGCTTTGTCTAGCGCCTTAATGATGTTTTCTATGCCCTCGTAGCTGCTGCGGGTGGCGGCTTGGCGGAGGGAGGGGAGTTCCTCACGGAAAATGAGGTGGTTGGCATCCTTGGTGGCTTTGAAAAGGAGGATGTCGCGGTACCAGATGGCCATGATGTCAAGGTAATCGTTGATCTCGAGTTTGTACTCGGTGATCTTTTTGATGGCGGTTATGATTTCGTGAAGCTCCATGTCCCGAATGTATTTCAGGAGAGAGAGGGCCTCGTTCTTGACATTTTCGAAGTCTTCGCTGGTGGCTAAGGATTTGGCTTTGCCGACGTTACCACGGGCGAAGGCTACACAGACCTCGGCTTTGTAGTCGGGAATCTGTAGCTGTTCCATGAGGTATTTTTTTACCTGGGTGTCGGATACAGGCTTCATGTTCAGGACTACGCAGCGGCTCAGGATGGTGGGAAGCAGAGAGTTCACATTGGCGGTGAGCAGCAGGATCACGGCATATTCAGGGGGCTCTTCCAAGGTCTTTAGAAGGGCGTTCTGAGCCTGCTGGGTCATCTTCTCTGCTTCGTTCAGGATGTAAACCTTGTAGCGGCTGCTGTAGGGCTTGATGGCTACATCGTTGTTGATCTGGACACGGATATCATCTACGCTGATAGTATTTGGCTTTTCATGGGTCACGCGAATGATATCCGGCTGGTTGGCTGACAATGCCTGCTTACAGGAATGGCATTCCTGACATGGCTCTGTACCGCCTGCCTCACACTGAAGCGCCATGGCAAATACCTTTGCTATGAACTCTTTGCCGGAAGATTTCTCGCCGTTAATAATGTATGCATGGGAAATTTTACCACTTTCCAGTGCATTCTGCAAATGTTCTTTTATCTGTTCCTGACCTACGATATCTCGAAATCCTGCCATATGTATCACCTACCCTCAATATAATGTTCTATGTCCTCCAGACAGGTCTGCAGATTCTCATTGTAAAACCGTCTGGTAATACCTGCTTCCGCAATTTTTTCTTCACTGAAATCCTGGCTGTCTGCCAGAAATCTTCGGCACATTTCTTCATATTTAGGCTTTTCCTGCTGTCGTTCCCTGTCCAGGGCACGCTGCAGGCGCACACCGTCATCCAGATCGATGAGCACCGGCAGAAGTACGCCTTGCCCGAAATATGCTTTCATTTTCTGATAACCCTCCAGCGTGCCGATAACAATGTAGTCCGCTTCCGCTGCCAGGTCTATCTGTCCGTCATCTACGGTAAAATACCGCCAAAGGCCATGAACGGTGTGGTACTCTCTGTGTTCAATGATTTTCCCCTGATGCAGAAGCTTCTGAAAGCCTTCTTCATCAGTGAAAAAATATTCTGTCCCGTTCTGTTCTCCGTCCCTCATGGGGCGGGTGGTATAGGGCACGATGGTCTTCAGGCCAAGCGTCCCTCTTTTCAGAAGCTCTTTAAAAATGGTGTCTTTCCCACTTGAACTTCTGCCACACAGATATACAATCCTGCCCATTTTCTTTATTCTACCTCTACCACTCTTATCATATTGGTCTTACCTGCAACTGCAAGCGGCAAACCGGCTGTAATCACTACTATATCCCCTGATTTTATCAGGCCTGACTTCTTACTCTCTTCCACAGCATCTGTAAAAAGCTCATCCACATCGGTTTCCTGTTTCATAAGGAGCGGCTTTACTCCCCACAACAGATTCAGCTGTCTGCTTACCTTAGTATCCATGGTACATCCGATAATATTACAGGAAGGCTTATATCTGGAAATGGCCTCAGCCGTGAAACCGGATAAGGTTACCGTAATGATAGCTGCCGCACCCAAATCCATGGCTGTGGCACAAGTTGCATAGGCAATTGCTGTGGTAATATCTTTTTTTGCCTCAATGCCAATGTTGTTCATCCTGCCTCTGTAGTCAATATTGCGCTCCGTACTTTCTGCAATTCTTGCCATGGTCTTTACAGCCTCAACCGGATACAGACCGGCAGCACTTTCTCCGGAAAGCATGATAGCAGTTGTACCGTCATAAATAGCATTTGCAATATCAGTAGCCTCAGCTCTGGTCGGTCTGGGATTCTTGATCATGGATTCCAACATCTGGGTAGCCGTGATAACGTGCTTTCCCTGAGCAACTGCCATCTTGATCATCTTCTTCTGCATCACCGGCACTTCTTCCATAGGAATCTCAACCCCCATGTCACCACGGGCTACCATGACACCGTCTGATACACTTAAAATCTCTTCCAGATTCTCAATCCCCTGCATATTCTCAATCTTTGCAATAATCTTCATCTTGCTTCCATGTTCATTTAGGATTTGGCGAACCTCCAGAATGTCTTCTTTGGTCCTTGCAAAAGAAGCTGCCAGGAATTCAAATCCCATCTCAATACCAAACAGGATATCTGCTCTGTCCACATCACTGATATAAGGCATAGACAAAACAGCCCCCGGAACATTCACTCCTTTGTGGTTAGATACAAAACCACTGTTGATGACACGGCAGGTAATCTCCTCTCCTTCAATTGCCTCTACTTTCATCTCAATCAAGCCGTCATCAATCAGAATCGTGGTGCCCACTGAAATGTCGTTTTTCAGGTTTTTATAGGAAATAGATGCTCTCTCAGCCGTTCCGAGAATCTCTTCCGTGGTCAGTACAAATGCCTGTCCTTCCTTCAGCTCAACTTTACCCCCTTCAAAGTCCCTCAGGCGGATTTCAGGTCCTTTGGTATCTAAAAGTGTAGCCACCGGAAGTCCAAGTTCCTTTCTGACACGGTCTACACGTTCAAATTTTATCTTTTGCTCCTCGTGGGTTCCATGGGAAAAATTAAATCTTGCTACGTTCATGCCCGCCAGCATCAGCTGTTTCAGTTTCTCTTCACTTTCGCTGGCCGGTCCTATTGTACAGATAATTTTTGTTTTTCTCATATTTATGTCCTTTCTGATTAGCTTTACCGATAGGTTTACTCTAACTTTCAAGAGTGATTACCGACAGATAAATTCCCCCACTGACTTGCCTGATTCCCTGTACAGTCAGCCCCTTTCTCAAATAATCCGCAATACGTGTAATAAGACCACTGTCAATCCGCTCTCCCGGCACTACCATAGGTGTTCCCGGAGGATACAGATTGATAAATTCTCCGGCATACCTTCCACAGCACTCTGAAAGCTCACACCACTGTGTCTCCTTGTCCCAGGCTTTGAAAAAAGGAATACTAACCGGCTTTAAATCTGCCGCAGGCTGACCTGCCACATCAGGCTGGTCGACATTCACAGACTGCCGAATATGAACAGGCTGCTGTGCATATTTGTCAGAAGCAATCTCACAACTGCCCTTTTCCAACCTTGCATCTATCTCAAGAAGAGCCTCTGTCATTCTGACATAACCGTCCTCGTCATCCCCTACAGTAAACATAGCCAGCACATAACTTGGTGCTGCCATTTCCAACTGTATATGAAACTCCTCTAATAGCATACCATATAATTGCTGTCCAGACAAACCTGTTTTTTTCACAGAGACCAATAATTTTCCGATATCCTGTTTTTCCCCGGTCGGGAGAATGGAAAGATTCCGCATTGTGGATAACATATCACACATTTTCTCCCATCTGTGGATAAACTTATCGAACATTTCCCGCCCCTGAATCTGTACCTGCCACAAAGCATTCTCAATACTTGCCATCAATACATAGGATGGACTGCTGCTTTGATAAATATGCAGAAAACGTCTCAACTTATTTCTGTCAATCAAGTCCCCGTTCACATGCAAAAGCGCAGTCTGGGTCATTGCCGGAAGAGTTTTATGAACACTGTGAATTACCAGATCAGCCCCTAAACGGCAGCTATTCTGTGCAAACCCTTCGGCAAATCCAAGATGTGCCCCATGCGCCTCGTCCACAATGAGAGGTATCCCTTTTGCATGGACCACACCGGCTATTTTTTCAATGTCGGCAATTCTTCCCTCATAAGTAGGTGACACCACAAGAACTGCGTCAATATCAGGTTCTCTTTCCAAAGCTTCCTGTACCTGTCTGCAAGTAATAGGTTCGCAAATATCATAAGCCTCCAGAAGTTCAGGATACAGATAAGATATTACTAAATTTCTCAAATAACATGCATGATAGACAGATTTATGGCAATTACGGGCAATCAGAATATGACCGCCTTCCGGTACCGCCGCGCTGATAGCGCTCAATATGCCGCAGGTACTTCCGTTAACCAGATAAAATGTCTCCTCCGCACCGTAAAGCGCTGCTGCATGCTCCTGCAGCTCCTGCAAGATTCCCTCCGGCTGATGCAAGTTGTCAAAACCATCTATCTCCGTAATGTCCATCTGAAGGACTTCCTCCGGCATCTGCCCAAAAACTCTTCTTTTATGTCCCGGCATGTGCAGGGGATAAAAATCGGATTGACCGTAACTTCGCAGCTTTTTAGTCAAAATAGGTGTATTTACATCTTTTCTCATGTAATGCCCTTTCAAACCTGCATGTTAGTAATAGTAACAGATAATCGGAAACCCCGTGGACACATAACCATAAATGGCTTGTGCTTTATCCAAGGGCAGATTGATACATCCATGAGAACCGTTGGTCAGATAAATCTCACCGCCAAACTGATTTCTCCATGTAGCATCATGCATTCCGATATTTCCGTTAAAGGGCATCCAATATTTTACAGGTGTCTCATAAGTAGCTCCCCGAAGCACCGCATCTGTGGTCTTATAGGTCAGCCGATATAAACCGCCGGGCGTCGTATTCCCGTCAGCCACGTCACCGGATACAAAATCGGTCTCCAATACCAATTCACCTTTCCAATACAGATAAAGATGCTGATGGGTCAGATCGATCTCCACGTAGGAATTACCGATATCGTCCTCTCCTTTTTTGGCCGCTTTTACCTTATAGACCGGCTCCCGCTTGGTTACAGCACCTTCCAGGATCAGTTGGATAAGTTCTTCTGCCTCCTGCTCCCTGTCGGTCTTCCATCCATAACCACCGTTCAGGACTTTAATGGTCTCGCCTAATGTGGTAGTAAATTGGCGATGCTTGCCGTAAGTATCGTACTTTTTCGCCTGAACAGCTACAAAATCAGCCACAGCTTCCTTATCCAGGGTATATCCGCCGGCAAGTTCAACCATCACACTATCTTCTGAGCTTTCTTGGGCTTTTTCTTTTGCATCCGCAGCCTCATTCTCCCCGGGAGCCAGTATCCATTCATGAATCGTCTCTGCATCCAGTATTACCTTTGAGCCATTCCAGTCATAAGTAATCTGCACACTCAATACCTTATTCAACTCATCAACGGTCTCATTTAACATCTTATCCTGAGCCGTCACTTCAGCCTGAATATAGCAGTCATATGCCCCTAAATCAAGCATCGTGTCACCACTTCCCACTGCCGCCAACACAAGATGTTCCACTTTATCCACATCCAGCATATCACCTTCTGTCTCAGGGATGATTTCATATACTTTCTTCTCCGGCAAGTACTCACTGATATAGGCATCCTCAGGCATATCCATCTGTTCCACATTCATTGCTTCCCACTCAGCCAGTTTCGATAACGTCTTCTCTTCATCAAATTCCATAGTACACACTATCGTATGGCTGTAATCTTTTTTACCAATGTAAGCCGTCAACCAGCTCATATGATCCTGGCTTGCCAGTACATCTTCCACAACGCCAAGCACACCCACTGTCTCCAGTCCCACATCTTCCGCGGACAAAGTACCGATTATCTCACCATTTCGGTCCAACACCGTCAGACTGTAGATTTGGTTCTGAGCCTCCAGTTGCTCTGCAATGTGTGCTGCCTCCAGATTATCGCAAACGATACCGTTTAACGTGGTTCCCGGCAGGAAATGAGTCTCATAATAATTGGCCACCCAAAAGTAACCTGCACCGGCAAGAATCAGCAGTACTCCAATAATCGTAAGAATGACATACAAAACAGTATGTCTCTTTTTTGGCTCTTGCACATCTGCTGCTTCCTGTGACTGGTTTGGTTCTATTTTATGTTTATCACTCATAGTTTTCTCCTATCTATTCCAGTTTACGTCATTATAGCATTTTATAAGCAGAAAAAACAGCACAAAAAGCTTTAAATTTGACTTTTTGTGCTGTGAAATCCTGGTAATTCTTTTCTTAACTCAAATACCGCTGATAATAATTCTACGCTTCTTCACTTTTTTACTTATCTGCGCCCATAGCTACAACAATCATCGGACGAACTCCCATGTTCTTTGTTACATTTGCACCATATTTATTAACCCCGGTAATCAGGTCTTCGGATTGCGTCTTCGCACCATCGTTCACTATTCCATAAGGGTTCATAAACGGAGCATGTGCACCCAGGAACTTGTCATCATAAGGACCCTGCAGCCACCAGGAACAAAACTCATATTTTTTCTCTCTGCAGCCATATTCCCCTCCAATTTCATCTGTAAAAAAGCCCAAAACCACCATTTCTCAAAACTTCACAACTTGCATGCAGGTCTCATAAACTAAAAAGGAGTCCTTAATGGGCTCCTTGCATGTTCTAGTGAAGCATCGGGGATTCGAACCCCGGACAACTTGATTAAAAGTCACGTGCTCTACCAACTGAGCTAATGCTCCATATTTTATTTAGTAAAAAAGTGCATTGAAAATGCCCAGAACCGGAATCGAAC
>JAFTVH010000168.1 GCA_017465845.1 Lachnospiraceae bacterium
CACGAGGCGGTGCGGCACTTTCTATTAAGGCTGTAACCGGAAAGCCTATTCTGTATGTAGGTATGGGTGAGAAGCTCTCTGACATGGAGCAGTTCTACCCGGATCGTATGGCCAGCAGGATCCTGGGAATGGGTGATGTTCTATCCCTGATTGATAAGGCACAGCAGAACATCGATATCGATGAAGAAAAAGGCCGTGAGATGGCCGGACGCATGAAGAAAGGCAAATTCGATTTCGAAGATTACCTTGAAAGCATGAAACAGATGCGTAACATGGGCGGTCTGTCCAGTATTTTAAGTATGCTGCCCGGTATGGGCATCAAGGCCGGTGATCTGGAGTCCATGATCGATGAGAAGCAGCTGGCACACATGGAAGCCATCGTGCTGTCCATGACGAAAGAAGAACGCCGCAATCCTAAGATTTTGAATCCTAAGAGAAAGCACCGCATTGCGAAAGGTGCCGGTGTGGATATCAGTGTAGTGAACCGTTTTATCAAACAGTTTGAACAGAGCCAGAAGCTGATGAAGCAGATGGGCGGCGGTAAAAAGAGACATGGATTCGGAGGTTTCCCGGGAATGGGCGGCGGCAGGTTCCCCTTTTAAGTTAAGATAGCTTAAAGTGAGCAGGGATTTTGAAAAGTAGATACGAACGTAATGTTCTTATCATATATAAGGCAATTAAGCCACATTACACTATAACAAATTTTTATGCGTAAGACGCGGAGGTAAAGAACAATGGCAGTTAAAATCAGATTAAGAAGAATGGGTCAGAAGAAAGCTCCTTTCTATAGAATTATCGTAGCAGATTCCCGTTCTCCCAGAGATGGCAGATTTATCGAAGAGATCGGTACCTACGATCCCAACACAGATCCCAGCACTTTCAAGATCAACGAAGAGCTGGCTAAGAAGTGGTTAGCTAACGGTGCTCAGCCTACCGAAGTTGTAGGAAAGCTTTTCAAGGCAGCCGGAATCGAGAAATAAGTAATTTCGGAAGCCAAGCTTGTTGGTTGCAGAAAGGCGTGGTGATTGTATGAAAGATTTAGTTGAAGTAATTGCAAAGGCACTTGTTGATCATCCGGATGAAGTCGTTGTAACCGAGAAGACAGAAGGCAAGAATGTCATCGTCGAGCTTCATGTAGCTCAGTCCGATATGGGTAAGGTAATCGGCAAACAGGGAAGAATTGCAAAGGCCATTCGCTCTGTAGTAAAAGCTGCATCATCCAAAGACAACAAAAAAGTTGATGTTGAAATCGTCTGATCAGGAAGCTGTCGCAGCTTAGAATTCTGCGGCAGCTTTATTTTTCGTAACAGTTAGATAGCTGCGAAGCAGCGAAAAGCGCCGGGGACTGCGACACAAAGTACCTTCGATACTTTGTGAACGGCGCATCTGAACTGTTACATTTTTCTAAGAAAGGATTGTATCATGGAAGACAGATTACAGGTAGGTGTCATCACATCCACACATGGAGTAAGAGGAGAGGTTAAAGTATTTCCCACAACGGATGATCCGAATCGATTCAAACGTTTGAAAGAAGTGATCCTGGATACAGGAAAGGAAGAACTGGTACTGGAAATTGAAGGCGTTAAATTCTTCAAACAGTTTGTTATCTTGAAGTTCAAGGGATTTGACAATATAAATGATATTGAAAAATACAGGCAGAAGAGTCTGTATGTTACCAGAAAGAATGCAGTTCGTCTGAAAAGAGATGAATATTTTATTGCCGATCTGATAGGTCTTAAGGTGCTTGATGAGCAGGAAGCGCAGATTGGTGTCCTGAAGGATGTAATGGAGACCGGCGCCAATGATGTATATATCATAGAGATGACAGATGGCAGAGAGCTTTTACTGCCGGCCATCAAGCAATGTATACTGAATGTGGATGTGGAAAGTGGATTTATACAGGTTCATATCCTGGAGGGATTGTTGGATTAGCGTTGTAAGGCGAGGTTTGATATGAGGTTTCATATTTTGACATTATTTCCGGAAATGGTCATGAATGGTCTGAATACCAGTATCATCGGCAGAGCGGCTGCTCAGGGACTGCTTTCGCTGAATGCGGTGAATATCAGGGATTATACCCTTGATAAGCACGGAAAGGTTGATGATTACCCATATGGAGGCGGCGCAGGCATGTTGATGCAGGCACAGCCTGTTTATGATGCTTATCAGGCAGTGGTTGGTAAGGAGAAGCCCAGGACTATCTATGTAACTCCCCAGGGAACACCTTTTACCCAAAAGATGGCGGAAGAATTTGCAAAGGAAGAAGAGCTGGTATTTTTATGTGGACACTATGAAGGCATTGATGAAAGGGTCCTGGAGGAGATTGTAACAGATTATGTATCTATTGGCGATTATGTGCTTACAGGTGGTGAACTGCCTGCTATGGTCATGATTGATGCTATTTCCAGGCTGGTTCCGGGAGTGCTGAACAATGAGGTGTCGGCGGAGACAGAAAGTTTTCACAACGATCTGTTAGAATATCCCCAGTATTCCAGACCGGAAGAGTGGCACGGGAAAAAGGTACCGCAGGTACTTTTGTCGGGAAATCACAAGAATATCAATCAATGGAGACTGGAACAATCGGAGGAGAGAACGGCGAAAAGGCGTCCGGACCTTTATGTGAAGTATCAGGAAAAGAAAAGAATCATTAAAAAGCTTTCCCGCAAAAAGAGAGAGAATATCCATATCATGGAATTGCTTTTCCGCGGAAATGGAGAGGTACTGTATCATGAGGGAGATAATCTGCTTATTTTTGACCGAAAAAGCGGCGCTTATTTCATCACTGCTGTTGATCTTGAACAAGGTGAAAAGATGTGCGGACTGATACCGGCGGATGCTGAAATGTTTGTGACAAGCCAGGAATTTCTGGTGGAGCTTCTATGTGAGCAATTCCGGGTGCGTCCCGGTATCCAATGTGTACAAGCCTGTTATACCAGGAAAGAGACACTTCCGGTGAAGTATAAAGATATTAGAAAACTGGATGAAAGCTTTCTTGATTACGTGGCAGAGCATTATCATCGTGGAACAAGAGAGTATCTGAAAGAGCGAATTACCGACGGTGCCATGTATGGAGCCTTTGACGGGGAACGAATCATAGGATTTATCGGACTCCATGATGAGGGCAGTATGGGATTGTTGTATGTGCAGGAAGATTATCGATTGCAGGGAGTGGCAGCTTCTCTGGAAAGCTTTCTGATTAACAGACAGCTGGAATGGGGATGGACCCCTTATGGTCAGATTTCTGTTGACAATGAACCGTCAAAGAAACTGCAGGAAAAGTTGGGATTATATCTGTCTGCCGGAAATATATGGTGGCTGGAGCAAATTCGCCCGTTATCAGGCCAGGGCTGAACTGAAAAAAATATAAAAAGTGCTTGCAATATGTCCCACAATATGGTAAAGTATGAATGTTGTGAAAACGAGATGGTCCTCTGTTACAGTAAGGTATTAAGAACATCCATTTTATGAAGGAGGCTCTACAATGAGTAACATTAGCATTATCAAGGAAATCGAAGCAGAACAGTTAAAAGCAACCGTAGACGAGTTCGAGGTTGGCGATACCGTAAGAGTTTATGGTAAGATCAAAGAAGGTAACCGTGAAAGAATTCAGGTGTTTGAAGGCGTTGTATTAAAGAGACAGGGCGGAAGCAACAGAGAGACTTTCACTGTAAGAAAGAGCTCCAACGGTGTTGGTGTTGAGAAGACCTGGCCTTTACATTCTCCTAACGTTGAGAAGATTGAAGTAGTCAGAAAGGGTAAAGTAAGACGTGCAAAACTGAACTACTTAAGAGACCGCGTTGGTAAGAAGGCAAAGGTTAAAGAATTAGTAAAATAACTAATGTGCCAAAAAGGACAATTACTTGTGTAGTTGTCCTTTTCTATTCTGCAAATATGTGGTAGAATGGTTACAGTTCAACCTGGCGGAAGGAACAAACAACAGATGGCGAAGAACAAAGGATTAAGTTTTTACAGGCGTCGCAAGCGTATCAGCGCTTCTCTGATCAAAGAAATATTCAGTTGGATAATCGGTATTGTAGTTGCAGTTTTGCTGGCTGCTGCGCTGAATTATTGCCTGGGAATGTCCACGTACGTGGTGGGCGTATCTATGGAACCGACGCTGTATAATGGACAAAGAATTTTTATCAATCGTGTAAGTTATAAGATTCGGGGACCTGAGGCAGGAGATGTAATAGTGTTTCTGCCGAATGGTAACAGGAATGCACATTATTATGTGAAAAGAGTAGTGGCTGTTCCCGGAGATACGGTGCAAATCCAGGATGAAATACTGTACGTAAACGGGGAAGCATGTGATTTGATTACAGCTAAAATTTCGGAAGAAGGAATCGCTTCCAATGAAATGACATTGGAAAAAGGTCAATATTTTTGTATAGGTGACAGTCCCGGAAGCAGTGAGGATAGCCGATCTGCCAATATCGGTCCGGTGCATTCTGAAGATATTATCGGAAAGGTATGGTTTCGGCTTGCATGTGAGGATTGCAGCATGGGGCTGGTAGAATAGAAATGAGGTAGAGAATGAATTATCAATGGTATCCCGGTCATATGACGAAAGCCAAGCGTATGATGCAGGAAAATATTAAACTGATAGATTTGATTATAGAACTGGTAGATGCCAGAATCCCGTTAAGCAGCCGGAATCCTGATATTGATGAACTGGGCAGGAATAAGGCAAGGATCGTATTGCTTAATAAGGCGGATTTAGCGGATCCTGTGTGGAATAAGCGGTGGGTTAAATATTTTGAAGCAAAAGGAGCACATGTTCTGGAAGTCAATTCCCGTACGGGAGCAGGTGTGAAAGGGATTCAGGGACTGGTGCAGGAAGCATGTCGGGAGAAGATTGAACGTGACCGCAAGAGAGGAATAGTGAACAGGCCGGTAAGGGCTATGGTAGTAGGAATTCCCAATGTAGGAAAATCCACTTTTATCAATTCTTTTGCAGGAAAAGCATGTGCAAAGACAGGTAATAAGCCCGGTGTCACCAAAGGAAAACAATGGATTCGCCTGAATAAGAATCTGGAACTTTTGGATACTCCCGGTATTCTCTGGCCTAAATTTGAAGACCAGGAAGTGGGAAAAAATCTTGCTTTCATCGGTTCAATGAATGATGAAGTGATAATAATGGATGAACTTGCCTGTGACCTTTTAAAAACTTTGGATGAGTTATATCCACAGGCAGTGAAAGCACGCTATGATATAGAAGTAACGGGCAGCCCTGTACAGGAACTTAATGAAATTGCCAGAAGCAGGATGTGTTACGGCAAAGGAGAAGAACTGGATACAGAAAGAGCTGCCGCCATATTAATAGATGATTTCAGAAGCGGAAAACTGGGAAGGATGACCCTGGAACGGCATATTGCGGAAAGTGTGGCATCCCAAGATACAGAAAAAGAACAGAAGGTGGAATAATAAAATGAATAAGGTTATGAAAGAAGTGATCAGTACGCTGCTGTATCTTGCGGGAGTATTGTGCCTTACCTGGATAATTATTACATTTGTAGGTCAGAGGACACAAGTCAGCGGCGCGTCCATGGAACCGACGCTTGACAGTGGAGATAATTTGATCGTCGATAAGATTACCTATCGATTCCGTGACCCGGAGAGATTTGATATTATTGTATTTCCTTGGAAATATGAGGAATCTACATATTATATCAAGCGCATTATAGGACTGCCGGGAGAGACGGTTCAGATTGACGAGAACGGCATTATCTATATCAATGGAGAAGTGCTGCAGGAGAGTTATGGCCGCGAGGTCATTAAGGCAGAGTATGTAGGGCTGGCATCGGAACCTATTACTTTAGGGGAGGATGAATATTTTGTCATGGGAGATAACCGGAACAACAGTACAGACAGCCGCAGCGCCATGGTAGGCAATATCAAAAGGGGCGATATCATCGGTCGTGCGTGGATAAGGATATGGCCTTTCAGTAAATTCGGAATCCTGAAGCATCAGTAGAAAGGAAGACAGATGGCAGAGAGCATTCAAAAGATAAAGGAACAATTACAGGCAGCTTCTATTCAAGAGCTGCCTGCATTTATAGAAGCTTATAGTGCGGATATAAGAGGCGGTGTTCAGAAGCTGATTACAGCAGCAGAAAAACGCCTGGAAAGTCATGAAAAGGAAGTAATCCGGACAGAAAATCTGAAGCATTATGAGAGAGAATATGCGGCTTTTGCCCATATCTGCGGTATTGATGAAGTGGGACGAGGACCATTGGCAGGTCCGGTGGTGGCAGGTGCTGTAATTTTACCGAAAGATTGCGATATCTTGTATATCAATGATTCTAAGCAGTTGTCTGAGAAAAAAAGAGAAGAGCTGTATGATATTATTATGGAGAAAGCAGTAGCGTGTGGTATAGGCTATGCCACGCCGGAAAGGATTGATGAGATCAACATTCTGCAGGCCACCTATGAAGCCATGCGGGATGCAATCAGGAGCCTGAAGGTACAGCCGGATATACTCTTGAATGATGCAGTTACAATACCCGGAGTAAATATTAAGCAGGTACCTATTATAAAAGGCGATGCCAAAAGTATTTCCATCGGCGCTGCCAGCATCATTGCAAAGGTGACACGAGACAGGCTTATGGTGGAATATGATAAAGTGTTCCCCCAGTATGATTTCGCGGGTAATAAAGGGTATGGCAGTGCTGCCCATATTCAGGCTTTGAAGAAATTCGGACCGACACCAATTCACAGACGCAGCTTTATCCACAACTTTGTACAGGAAAATTAGGAGTTGGAGAGAATTTGGCATATCTAAAAGAAAACCCGGAGAATAAAAGGAAAATGGGTGCACAGGCAGAGAAATTGGCAGAAGAGTATCTGACAGCTGCCGGAATGAAAATTGTAGCCCGCAATTTTCGTAATCGTCAGGGAGAGATAGATATCATCGGGTACCATGAAGGGTATCTTGTGTTTGTGGAAGTAAAATATCGCGCTTCATTGAAAAAGGGGAATCCGGAGGAGGCAGTAGGAACTGCTAAGCAGAGGGTCATTTGCAAAGTGGCAGATTATTACCGGTGTACGCACGGAGTTCCTTTGTCTGCACCGGTGAGGTATGATGTGGTAGCTGTGCTGGGGGGAGAAGTGCGGTGGCTTCAGAACGCATTTCCCCACGTATATCGATAGTGAAAAACAGGAGGCGGATAGATGATAGAACAGTATTGGCTGATACGTACAGCAAGGCCGAAAGGGCCTGTGATTGACAGAGTGACGGAACGTATCCAAACCAGGATAGGGGAGGAAGAACTGGAATATCTGTCGTTTCCGGCACTGAGGGAATGTGGGCTTGTAGAGCATTTGTTTACTACCAGATTGGGAGGTGTAAGTGAAGGAATCTACAGAAGCATGAATCTAAGCTACAGTCGCGGTGATGAAGCACAGCGTGTCACAGAGAATTATCGTCGTGTAGCCCGGGTGCTTGGCTGTACATTAGAAGACATTGTCTGTTCAGATCAGACCCATACTACGAATATACGTAGGGTCACAGCGGCAGATGGCGGCAAAAGAATCACAAAACCGGCGGATTATCATGATATAGACGGTCTGGTGACTAATGAACCCGGTGTTGCTCTTGCAACCTTTTATGCTGATTGCGTGCCGCTATATTTTGTGGATACCAGGAATCGGGCAATCGGCCTGGCACATTCCGGATGGAGAGGCACAGTGCATAAAATGGGATCCTGTATGTGTGAGAGGATGAAAGCAGAATTCGGTACTAAGCCGCAGCATCTTCTGGTTGCCATCGGGCCATCCATATGTCAGGAGTGTTATGAAGTAAGCGAAGATGTGGCATTAGCCTTTTCTGAGGCTTTAAAAGGAACGGAAGGTATTCTGGAAGAAATTCGGGAGAGCGGAATTTATGGCAGTAATCTGCAGGTAGTGGCAGATGGCAGGCAGCCGGGGAAATATCAGCTGGACCTGTGGCTGGCCAATCTGATTATCTTGAGAGAAGCCGGTATACCACTCCGGAACATTTCTGTGACAGATGTTTGTACCTGCCACAATCCGGAAATTCTTTTTTCCCACAGAGCCAGTCAGGGGAAAAGAGGCAACCTGGGAGCTTTTCTCATGTTAAAAAAATTTTAATATTTTTCTTCATTCTATTTTAAGAAAAATATGGTTTACTGTAAGGTACAGGAGGTAAAATTATGGCTAATATTCTTGTATGTGATGATGATAAAGAGATTGTAGAGGCAATAGAGATTTATCTGAGCCAGGAAGGGTATCGGATTTTTAAGGCATATGACGGGGAACAGGCGATTGCACTGCTGCAGAAAGAGGATATTCATTTGCTTATTATGGATATCATGATGCCCAGACTGGATGGTATCAGAGCTACTTTAAAAATAAGAGAATACAGCAGTATACCGATTATTATGCTTTCTGCAAAATCTGAAGATACAGATAAGATACTGGGATTGAACATCGGTGCAGATGACTATATCAGTAAACCATTTAATCCGCTGGAACTGGTAGCCAGAGTGAAGTCCAATCTGCGCAGGTATACTTCCCTGGGAAGCCTGAATGCGGAGAGTAAGGCGCTGTACCAGGTGGGGGGGCTGATCATCAATGATGATACCAAAGAAGTGACAGTGGATGGGGAATCCGTTAAAATGACACCCATTGAATATAATATTCTGCTGCTTCTCATGAAAAATCTTGGAAGAGTATTTTCTATTAATCAGATTTACGAAAGTATATGGAATGAAGATGCC
>JAFTVH010000169.1 GCA_017465845.1 Lachnospiraceae bacterium
ACAGCAGTGATCTGTTCAAAGCTGTCTCTACCGAGTATAGCCAACTTTATAACTTAATTGTATACGGCAAAGCAAGACCATAATTGCATTTTCTACGCAGCATTCCCCCATTCGGGAGAATGCTGCTTTTTCCTATACCTATACTCAAATCAATATCTACTTAAAGGAACATAATGATAAATCATTATTCCGAAAGGAAGGAAAGGATCGGTAATCGTTATGTATAGAAATGGCTATGAAGAAAGTGTAAAAAACATGCGCAACCGGACTGTCCGGTTGGACAGAGAGGGTGACTTCTGGACAGCGGATGAAAAAGAGACTCTGATTCAGAAGTTCAATGAAGGTGAAGGTATTACCGCAATGGCTCTGGAATTACAGAGAACGGAATCCACTGTGATCCAGCAGATTGAAGCGCTGGACCTGTTCGGCAGAAAAAAGAAGAGTCCCACCCAAAAGCTGCCCAGTTGCTTATGTGCCAACTGTAAACTTGATCCTGCATTATGTCCCCGTCAGGGGCAGTGTCCAAAGCTTCAGGAGGAAACCTAAATGCTGGAAGCCTATTGCGATATTCTCTCAGTAGAAGAAGCTTGCGAAGCTCTCAGAATTGGAGCCAATCAAGCATACGATCTCTTAAACAGCGGCAAGCTGAAAGGGTATCGTCAGGGCCGTGTCTGGAAAATCCCCAAGCAGGCCCTGATCGAATACATCGTGGAGCAGTCCAAAATCAAGCTATGAAATATAGAGCGGTGACGAAAAACGTCACCGCTCCTTTTGCTTGCTGGGGTCCCAAGGCTCGTCACCGTGCATGATTCGTACTTTGAGAAGCTGCCTTTCCTCCTTGGGAGATTCTTGTTCAATCGTTGGTTCCTGTTTTGCTTTCTTATTCTTGGGGTAGTTATGAATAACAACACCCAACGGATTATCAAGGTCAAACACCTTCTCCGATTTTCGCTTCTGCTCTTCTTCCCTTTCTTTTTCCGCCTTTCTTTCTGCTCTTTCCGCCTGTTTGAGCTGTTTTTCTTTTCTCTTTTCTACCAGTCTTTCCTTTTCTTTCTCCGTATCCACCGATACCAGATACCAATACGATTTATCATCAATCTGCACATTTCCTGTTTCAGGATCAAGCACCTTCATTCCGGTTGTCTTATCTTTCTTCTGTGCTTTGTTCTGTCTGCTCTTAATCTGATATGGAATCCCCATATCGATAAATATTTCATTCAGCTTACTCTTGCCCGGATAAGCACCGCTTCCCACAGCATGTCGTTTTTTCGCTTTCAAAAAAGATTCAGGCTTGATGCGAAGGCTGCAAAGATACTCAAAGCAGCCTTGCCGAAACGCCATCTGATCTTCCTTACCCATTGGATTCTTAGCATCAAACCTGGTGCTATTTTCCTCAAGATACCTGTACAGGCGTTCTCTGGAGCTTTCATAATCGATCCACCGCTCAGGATTATAGTTTTTTCCCAGCCAGGAGAGCTGCACTTTCAGAAAATAATAAGGATCTCCTGTATATTCAGGCAGTTCCTTTCTGGTGAAATACACTTGGTTTAAGTAATGAAGCACTGCCAAGGGATTCAGCTGGGGCTGAATATTTTGCTGGGTACGCAGTGACTTGTTCCCGTGATCCTCTAAGTATAGAAAATGTTTCCTGTTCGGATCATTTTCTATTTTTTCTTTTACACCTTCATAAATTCCTCTTGGCAAGAAACGAACCTGCTCACTACCAAAAAAACGCTCCATGTCAAATTCATTAGGCATCTTATATCCAAGGGTACTTTTATGTACTTTTTCTTCCATCACCAACAAATGGGTCATGTACAAAAACATCTGAGCCGCTTCATCACGATGACCTTTTACCTCTTTGGGTGTGAAAGACTGGATATACAGATTGACCCGCTGATTTTCTTTCACCCTGATTCTACCGATCATCTGTAAAAAGCTGGTCTTGTCGGGCTGACAGACCGCCATATCCGTAGCATTTTTCAGAGAGATTCCGCAATCCAGGACACTTGTACTGATAAGTACATCACAATCCAGTTTTTCTTCGTGTACCAGCACCTCCAACGTTTTCTTGACAGACCCTTTTCGCTTACATGGACTGCCATCATAATTCTTTGTTATTCTCGATGAAATTGCTACAGAATTACAATCCAGCATACGCAAGTTACTGCTAAGTGCGCTGGCATCTTCATATTTTCGGACAAATACAATCCAGCGTCTCTTGTTTTCTTCTTGTGTTTCTTTCTTGCGATTGTTTCTTACACTAGATGCAATGCATTTCGCCAGAACTGCCATATCATCAAAATAGAATGTATCCAAATAATCATACCGCTCCGCCAAACTTCTTTCGTCCTGGTATATATGTGTCAAAATCGGGTTTGCAGAATGATAAGCCTGTTCCACCTTCTCAAAAAAAGACCAATATGGATTTTGTGCCTCTTTGATAATTGAATCAATTTGAGCACTAATTTGATTGTTGGCATACATCCATGCATTCGTCGGAATTCCATTAACCAGCACTGCAGAATTCTTATCTACAGCATCTTTATATGCTTCCCCCAAAAGCAGTTGAGGACGATACAGGCGCATCCAGCGCATGCACTGTTCATTGCGGAGATACTTGTTGTTGATATTGTGCATGGCTATATAGTCCATACACAGTTCCTTTAACCCTGGGGACTTATGTCGCACAAATTCCAAATAAAGCAGCAACGGCTCTGGTGTTGCTGCCAAAAAAACGGAAATGCTGTTCTTATTCTCTGTTATTGCAGCTTCATCATACCAGTAATGCGTATTCGGATTGATCCCGGCATCCGAGACGGCATAAAAGCTCTCGTCGTATACATAGTACATGACTTCACTGGCATTCACTTCATAGCTTCCTTGTCTTGCCTTTCCGTTTTCGTCTAATGCGTGGATGGAGGGATAATCAAATGCATGTTCTGCAAACTGATATGTTCGGATATGAAGATAGGTTGCGAGATCATCTATATCTTCTCCCAGCGCATTCAACAGCAGATCCCGAGCCGCGGACTGAACCTGTAGACTAAGGAACCTCCGGTTGCAAAAATAAACCAGATGCTTCCCCTGCGCTCTTGCTTCCCGTAAAAGCGTGTTCAGCACAAAGTATGTTTTACCGCTTCCGGTACCGTTGGTAATCAGAATACAGTCACCTGGCTTCCAGCTTTTATAGGTGTCGCCTATAATGTCCGTTACATATCTCTTTGCCATCACACTCACCTATACTCTAAAAAAGTGTATATTTACTTATATATAATAAACAGTATTTTAGCTATCTGTCAATAGATATATCCGTAAAAGTTCTTTTCTTCCAATACATAGTATCCCCCTGAAGCACTGTAAGACCGTGTGCTTCTGCTGGCTGTAACTCTTTACAACAGAGAGAACCATCCAGTAAATCCCGATGGCTGATTGACCATCAGGAAATCCGGTAATACTATCAAGGATTGGAGGATGCTGTATGGACACTCCCAGCAAAGAAACTATGGCAAAGCATTTACAGCTTCAGTACTGGAACAAGCTCTTATATGAAAAAGGCACGATTACTCAGAAGGAGTATCTGCAAATGACGGATGCTATTCGGCGGCGGTACCCCATCGCATAATTTTAGAGGTGGTTACTCTATCGAAGAGTAACCACCTCTTTATTTTCTTTTTTAGCCGTCAGCCTTGTCTGACTTCATTTCTACATGCGTCCCATAAGGCTGCAGAATGGTGTTAATATGCCGCTCAAAGCCATAGTAGTCCACTTTGCTCCCATCATACTTCATTCCATTTTGGTATGATACCGTATTCATTACCATGTGGACATGCAGGCACCGTGCATCTGTGTGGCAAGCCCAGATGATCTGATAAGCATTCCCGTAATAGGCCGCTACCTGATAAGCAATATTTTTTGCATCATGCAAATCTATTTTCTCATGGGGCGAAAATGACAGAATCATATGTCTAAGCCGAATACCAAAATCCTTCCCGTATGCCTGGGCAACCATTTCAAACTGGTCTGCCGCCAATGCAGGATTTACCGCAAAACCGCCCACACAGCCATCCTGTACCTTTTCCTCCTGCAATATGTAAGTCAATACATCCTCGATTGCCTGATCATCATGGTACTTCTGATTGCCAGCCTGGCGACGCATATCTTCCCGCACCTGTGTTTTTACTTTAAGGATTGCCATAGCATATCTCCCGCCTTTCTCATATATGCTCTTGCAGTCAGATCCGTTACACACTCCGCCCATGCATAAAGGTTTGCCATTGTTGTAGTGGCTCCTCTTTTTAGTTTTACAGAATCAGTTTGATTCAAGGATAACTGCTTTGCAAATGCGTTAATTTTCATATTGCAAGCTTCGGCTCTTGCAAGTAATTGAGCATACTGTGCATCATTAAGATAGAATAATATCTTATGTTTATTACTCATTGCTTGTTTCCTTTCTATTTTCAGTATTTCATATTGAGGATATTCCTTTACGGCTTTTACTTCCCACGAGAGGAAGAAAAATGTATCTATTTTTCTTCCTCTGAGAGTCCTCTTACAATAGTGTTCGTTCCTTTGTAAAGAAATACAACGAAGAAGGAGGAGAAAACCAGTCACAGGTGGTAACATCCTGTTTTATCAAGGATCGGCCTTGCGATTCCAGTTTTTTAGAGGCTGCAGGAATCATCTTGCAGCTATTTCCTTTTTCTAGGCCTTGACGAATCAGTTTGTTTTGCATATACTTACATTACTAAACATGATAAAACGAAAACATGAAAAGAGATGATTCCGTGGACATTC
>JAFTVH010000170.1 GCA_017465845.1 Lachnospiraceae bacterium
ATAACATATATGTCTCTTTCACTGCCTCCATCATCACTCCATCTATTATCAATATTAATATATCTTTAATATATATTATATATAATTAGTATGTATATTTCAAGCAATATTTATTGTATAATTTATTTAGCATAAAAATAGTTTTGAAAGGACACTCCTCATGGACAATCAATTTGAAGATAACTACGGCGCCCGCATCAAAGACTTAAGAATACAGATGGGACTGACACAGAATCAGGTTGCAGAAGCCTTAAATGTAACCCCCGGCTACATCAGCAATGTCGAAAACAACCGTACCGCCATGTCTTTGCGTATTCTCACATATTATGCAAAGTTAGTAGGGATTTCCCTGGACTCTCTTGTGGGACAGGTAGAACCTGAATATCAGGCCGCTGCTCTTGATAACGAATTAATGGCTAAAATTGCAAAACTGGATTCCAATCAAAAAATTAAACTTTTGAAAACCTTAGACTTATGGATGGATTAGAATAATAGACAGACTAGAATTATGAATCGAGGAAAATAGAAATGAAAACTGCTTCCGCACGTACCCAAATGATGCTTCAGGACCCTATTAACAAAGTTATCCCGAAACTGGCTGTCCCCACCATTATTTCCATGCTGATCACCAGCATCTACAATATGGCGGACACTTATTTTGTAAGCCAGTTAGGCACTTCCGCTTCCGGCGCCGTGGGCGTTATTTTTTCTGCAATGGCTTTCATACAGGCGATTGCTTTCACCATCGGTATGGGAAGCGGCACCAATGTAAGCCAGGCGCTTGGCGCGGGGGATGAGGAAAAGGCAAAACAATATGTAGCAACCGGGTTCTTTACCGCCTTTGCTGTGGGCATCGTCATTGCCATTCTTGCTCTGACACATATCGATCCTTTGATCCGTTTTCTGGGCGCTACGGAGACGATATTGCCTTATGCAAGAGATTATGCCACCTATATTTTCTATGCTACGCCTTTTATCATGTGTTCCTTTGTTATGAACAATTTACTTCGTTTTGAGGGATTGTCTTTTTATGGTATGATAGGAATCGGATTCGGCGGTGTCCTGAATATGGTTCTGGACCCGGTTTTCATTTTCGTGCTTGATATGGGAACTTCCGGTGCTGCCATCGCTACTGCGCTTTCTTAGGTAGTCAGCTTTGTGATTCTCCTGTTCATGACGAATACCAGGCAGGACGCTATCTCGATTCATCCGAAGAATTTCAGATTCAGCGCAAGAATTTACGGTAAGATTCTGTACAATGGTTTTCCCTCTCTTGGACGCCAGGGAATCGCAAGTGTTTCTTCCATTGTATTGAATAATACGGCAGGCGTTTATGGGGATGCGGCGATTGCGGCAATTTCCATTGTCAACCGTTTCGTCATGTTCATTAATTCCTCTGTGATCGGCTTTGGGCAGGGCTTTCAGCCGGTATGCGGCTTCTGCTTCGGAGCCCGCAAATACAGCCGTGTACGGGAGGCTTACTGGTTCAGCGTGAAGGTTACCACTGTGATTCTGATTGTCTTGAGCGGAATTGCTATGATTTTTTCAGAGACTATTATTACGCAGTTTCGGCGTGATGACCTTGAGGTTATCCGCATCGGTACTTTGACACTTCGGCTGCAGCTGATCACCATGCCGCTGTGGGGATACATTGTCATGAGCAACATGTTCACACAGTCAATCGGGTATGGCGTCCGCTCCACGATCATTTCCTCAGCGCGCCAGGGACTGTTCTTAATCCCTTCGTTACTGTTCCTGTCAAGGATAATCGGACTTTTCGGCATTCAGCTTGCGCAGCCTGTGAGTGATGTACTGACTTTCGTTCTGGCAATCGTGGTAGTGAGCGGAATTTTGAAACAGCTCAAAGGGATGCCAGATGCGGAAGCGTAACTCTACATATGTAATAGTATCTCCAATCCGTAATGATCGGAGGGGTATTTGCCAGCTATAACACAACCACCTTACACCTATGCTTCTTGCTATCCTTATAATAGCTGATTCCCACAGCCAGCACCCTTCCGGTATACTGCGGCTCTTCTCCCAGTTTTCCCCCAAAGCGCAGTGCATACTGTTTATCGATAATCTGCTGAATTGCCTCCTCCGGCGTATCATCTACCTTCAGCTCCAAAATAATACAGTCTGCATTCTTATTCTGCTTCGGTGTAAAAATATAGTCTACATACCCAATCCCGGCCTTGTCCTCACGCTGCACCTCATAAGTGTCCCCTCGCCAGCCTGTACACGTACCCCAATGAGCTTTCTTTGCGGAGTACATCAATAAATTTCTCCAACAGCTCCTTATTCGGAATGTATACTCTGCCATCATCATAACTCAGGAACCCATAAACTACCATTGCAGAAAATATCTCATCTTTGGACTGCAGATTCATGGAAGTTGCCGCATATTCCTGCACCCTTGCCGACACAGGTTCCCCTGCCATCATCAAAGCCAGATCCTCACGAATATCTGCCACATTCTTCTCCATATAATAAAATATCTCATCATAGGGACCTGAACTGGTCCAATAACTTCCCAGATTATTATTTGACAAGGATGCCACCACTGAACGCGGATTATAAATCCTTTTCCCTCCGCAGGTCTGGTAACCATCATACCAGAGTTTCAGACCCTCACGGGTAATTTTCTGCTCCTTCGTCCGCTTCAGATAACGGTGGTAAAGCTCATCCACCTCTGTCTCTGTAAAGCCAAAATACTCGCTGAAATGTTCCTCCGTAGCCATCGTATATTCCAGAAACATATTTAGTTCTGAGCCACTGGAATACTTTGCGATTGGTAAAATCCCCGTCATATAAGCCAATGACACATATGGTTTGCCTTTTAATAATCCCCTCAGGAATCGTAAATATTCATTGCGGTCCTTCTCTGTCACAAAAGAAACATGAAAGATAGCATCCCACTCATCAAGCACAAAAATAAATTTCTTTTGGGTTTTTGCATAAACTCTTTTCAAATCTTCTGACACGCTTCCGTTCTTGCGGAATTCCACTTCCGGATACATTGCATGCAAATCTTCTTTCAACAGGCTCTTGATATTTCTGATGTACTCTCTGTAGCTTCGACACTCATCATCTATCTCGCTGAAATCGATGTAAATGACATCATGGACATTCAGATGCTCCTTGTACTTCTCGATACCGGCTATTCTCAAAGTATCAAAAACATCACTGCTGTCACAGGCATTCGAAAAATACGCACCTATCATATTGGCAATAACGGTTTTTCCAAATCGACGGGGTCTTGTGATACATATGAAATTGTTCCCCTCTTCCACCAAGGGAATCAGTTCTTCAAGCAACAGTGATTTATCTACAAAAAAGGGTCTTGATGCTTCGCTTTTATACATAGCATAGGCACCACTGTTTTTTAAATAAATTCCCATAACATCACATTCCTCCGTTCATTCTATGATAATTTAGTGTATCATTTTTTTTTACCTGTGACAACTATAAATGTATTAAAAAATAAAAGCAGCCAAGAAACTCATTCGTTAGGGGCAATCATAACATTTCCCGGCTTTCGGAGTTCCTTGGCTATACAAATATTTACTTTTTGATTTCATTCAGCTTCGCATTAAATGCCAGCATCTCTGCCTTGCCCAGGGTATTTCCGCCCATAGTTCCCATCATGGACATCAGGCGCTTAATGGTAAATCCACCCATGAAGCCCATCATGGCATCGTTATTCATCATGCTTTCGCTGTCGATCATGCCCTTCTTACCGGCCATTGCTTCTTTCATGATATTCATGATCAGCTCTTTTCCTTCAGAATTTGCCATCAGATCGCTCATCTTATCATTAATAGAGAAGTATCCTTCAGGAGCAGTGATTTCAAACCAGTTCAGTACATCGCCGGTCTCTACCATGCGGTAAGCATCATTGAACTTGTCAACCTTCACGATCCTGCTGCTGTCTTCGCAGGCGCCTGCTTTCGCTACCAGTTCTGTTGTACCTGTGTTAGGCACTTCAAAGTAGAAGAAGTGTACGTCACTTGTCTGCTTGCCCAGGCTGACACCGTTTGCAAACAGCTCTACTTCAGGCTGGTTGGAATATACCGTCACCTTGGTCACGTCTTCTACACGGTCCACATAGCGTTTGCCGCAGATATGCACAAAAGGCTCATCAGACAGCCATGCTTTATACGCATAGAAAGCATCTTTCTTGTACTTACGGTCAAACGTAACGAGTCCCTTGTGGTTCATACCGTCTTCACCACCCTCGGAACGGGCATCTGCTGCGAAGTCGAACATATTCCATACGTGGGTAGCCCAGATATAAGGTCTGGTGAACAGCTGCTTGATCAGCTCCTCATGATAATAAGCCTGATATTCTTCGGTATAATCGCCCTGCTCCGGATTGGAGGTGTGCCAGTTCAGTGCCTCGCAGCCATATTCACTCATACCTACCGGAAGAGTGGGATGCATTGCATGGAACTGGTCCATCCAGGGACCGTTCATAGAAGTATCCCCGCCGTACCAGCCGAAATAATGATTCCAGGATACGGTATCGGGAATGGTCACATATTCACTGTCCATTGGACACATGGATACCACAGCCATGGTAGTCAGTCTTGTCTTGTCCATTTCGTGGCAAAGGTCATTTAAGATTCTGTGGTTCTCTAATAAATCAGAATCTTCTGCACCCCTCATGGTGATTTCGTTGGAAATTCCCCATACGAAGATGGAAGGATGGTTATAGTTCTGGATGATCAGCTCCTTCATCTGAGAAATGGTATTCTCACGGCCGTTAGGCATGTGATTGGAGATATAAGGAATCTCTGCCCAAAGCACGAAGCCCATCTCGTCACACAGGTCATAGAAGTACTGATTGTGCTGGTAATGTGCCAGGCGGATGGTAGTGGCACCTACTTCGTAAATCAGGTCCAGATCTTCCTTGTGATGCTCAGGAAGAAGGGCATTACCGATTTCAGGTCTGTCCTGGTGTCTGGACACACCGCGCAGAGGGTATTCCACACCGTTTAAGATAAAGCCTCTTTCCGGGTCGATTTCAAAATAGCGGCAGCCGAACTTCACGATTCTTGCATCCAGCTCCTTTTCACCATCCAGAAGGACTGCTTCACAGGTGTAAAGGAAAGGATCCTTACGTCCGTTCCAGAGATGCGCATTCTCGATTACGAACTCAGCCTTTGCATCTGCTGCAGGCACGGCAGCTTCAGCTACTTTTCTTTCACCGTCTTTAATAGTGATTTTTACCGTCTCAGTACCGTTCAGGCCTGTCAGATAAGCAGTTACATTTACTTTGGCATCGCTGCCTTCCACAATAGGAGTCACAGTGATTCCGGGACCTCCGAAATAATCCAGGTCGAAACGCGCTTTAGATACACAGAGAATATTAACATTACGATAGATTCCGCCATAGAAAGTGAAGTCAGCCATCTGAGGATATACTCTGTCGTTGGGAGCATTGTCCACAGCAACAACAACTTCATTTTCCTCTTTTAACAATTCTGTGATGTTGGCACGAAAAGTGGAGTAGCCGCCATCGTGATGAACTGCCAATGTTCCGTTTACATAAATATCGGCAGAGGAGTTGGCACCTTCGAATTCAATATATATTTCATCGGCATCTTCGCAAAGTGTTTTGTCAAGCTTCTTCGTATAATAACAGGTGCCGCGGTAATAATCGCTGCCGCCATCCTGACCATCTTTACCATTCCATGTGTGGGGTAAAGTAACCTTTTCCCAAGTTTCTGTATTGACCGCATGGTTATCCTGTACCAGTGCAGCATCCTTAGTAAACAACCATGCCTCGTTCCAGTTAAATTTACGACTCATTGCATCCTCCTTATTTCGTTCATACATTCTCTGTCCGGCCCACACCATTTGTCTTTCATAAAGACCATGGCTGAACTGTGTTGTTACTTATTATACCAAAGTATCATGTTTTAAATCTGAACATTTCTTGCAAAAGTTGTACATTTTTAAATTTCGCTAATAAATATAGGATTTACCAAAAAGGCTCATGATATACAGCTTAACACAGATCCACTTTTAGGGAATCACTGATTTTTCAATATACACGTGAAAAGAGCCAGGCTGCCCGGACATATATTCCGGGCAGCCTGTTAAGTTTCAATACATTATCCTTCTACCTTCGGCAGCTTCGCCAGCGCTACAGCCAGCTCTTCATCTGTAGGAATATAATCCTTCATCTCTCCATCATTGAATCTCTGGTATGCTACCATATCAAAGTATCCCGTACCGGTCAGTCCGAATACGATATTCTTCTCTTCTCCGGTCTCCTTGCACTTCATGGCCTCATCGATCGCCGCCTTAATAGCATGGCTGCTTTCCGGTGCAGGAAGGATACCTTCCACCTTGGCAAACATCTGAGCAGCTTCAAATACCTGGGTCTGTTCTACACTTCTGGCTGTCAGAATACCCTGGTCATACAGTTCGGATACCACGGAGCTCATGCCGTGATAGCGCAATCCTCCCGCATGGCTGGCGGAAGGAATGAAACCGCTGCCCAGCGTGTACATTTTGGCCAGAGGACATACCTTACCGGTATCGCAGAAGTCATAAGCATATTTACCTCTTGTCAGGCTGGGACAGGATGCCGGCTCTACCGCAATGATATCGTAATTGGCCTCGCCACGGAGTATTTCACCTGCAAACGGAGAAATCAAGCCGCCCAGATTGGAACCGCCGCCTGCGCAGCCGATGATCATGTCTGCCTTGATGCCATATTTATCAAGAGCAGCCTTGGTCTCCAGACCGATCACAGACTGATGCAGAAGTACCTGAGTCAGCACAGAACCAAGTACATAACGATAGCCTTCCTGGCTTGCTGCAGCTTCTACTGCCTCAGAGATTGCACAGCCTAAGCTTCCCGTTGTTCCCGGAAATTCTGCGTTGATCTTACGCCCTACGTTAGTATTCATGGAAGGAGAAGGAGTTACCTGTGCTCCATAAGTTCTCATAACCTCACGGCGGAAAGGTTTCTGCTCGTAAGAGCATTTTACCATGTATACCTGGCAGTCCAGATCAAAGTAAGCACAAGCCATAGAAAGCGCAGTTCCCCACTGACCGGCTCCGGTCTCGGTGGTCACACCTTTCAGACCCTGCTGCTTGGCGTAATAAGCCTGGGCTATGGCAGAGTTCAGCTTATGGCTGCCTGAGGTATTGTTGCCTTCGAATTTGTAATAAATATGAGCAGGCGTATCCAGTTTTTTCTCCAGGCAATAAGCACGTACCAATGGAGAGGGTCTGTACATCTTGTAGAAATTGCGGATTTCATCAGGAATGTCAATGTAAGGTGTCGTATCGTCCAGTTCCTGCTTTGCAAGTTCTTCACAGAAGATAGCTGATAATTCTTCCAGTGTCACGGGCTTTAAAGTGGCAGGATTCAAAATGGGAGCAGGCTTCTTTGCCATGTCGGCACGCACATTGTACCACTGCTTGGGCATCTCGTGTTCTTCCAGATATATTTTGTAAGGGATCTCTCTCATGGGCTTTTCCTCCGTTTGGTAAAATTTATATACATTTTATCGGTTATGTGGCATGCTGTCAAGAAATTCATCCACGGAATCTGTTAAAAGCTGCAAATATCTCCTGCTTTCTGGGCTTTGCCAGTCCGCATGGGACATAAGAACTGCAAAATGGTTCCCACCCTCTGGTATCCAGTGTCCTGTAGATTTGATCGATGGTCTGCTCCAAAGATTTGGTACTTCCGGCAGTCTGCTCCAGACCATAGCGCACCACGTGCGCTAGCCCATTCACGAGTTCTGTATCTGTCAGCTGTTCTATATATCTTACATCTACTGTTTCTTTGTCCAGAGAAAAACTGTCCCGCCCGAAAGTCTTGATTTTCATATGCTCATATCTGCTTTCATTTCGGCGGTCATCCTTTTGGCGCTCGCCTCTTTGTTGTTCCTCACCGCGGCGGTTATCCCTACGGTAATCACCTCTCTGATTCTGCCCTGCTCCCTTATGGGAATCCTGTCTGCCGCCCGGCAATGCTCTCTGCCTCTGGGGTATCGCAAAATCCGGTGCCTGTATCCTTGGGGTCTTATGCTCTGCGCATACTTCTTTCACCTGCTTCGTAATATCTACCGGCCGGTAACAATCCATTTGGATGATCCTGTCTGCAATGTAGAAAAAAGCACCGGAGCTTCCGGCTACCAGAATCGTAGAAATCCCGGCCTTCTCATACAAATCACGGGCTCTCTCCAAAAAAGGTGTGATAGGCTCTTTTTCCCTGCTGATGACCTGCTGCATCAAGTCATCTCTGACCATGAAATTGGTAGCCGAGGTATCTTCATCAATTAGTAAAAGTTCCGCACCTGCTTCTATGGCCTCCACCACGCCTGCTGCCTGAGAAGTGCTTCCGCTGGCATCCGGAGTGGAGAAAGCAGTAGTGTCCTTTCCATTTGGCAAATCGTTGATGAACATGGAAATATCCACATTTCGGATGCTTCTGCCATCCTCTGCACGAAGCTTTACCGCGGTATCAGCCGTCAGAACAAACTCTCTTCCGTCTCCCACAATGTGGTTGTACACGCCGGTCTGGAGAGCCTCCAACAACGTAGATTTTCCGTGATAGCCGCCACCCACGATCAGCGTGATTCCTTCCGGTATCGCCATACCGGTAATCTCTCCTCTGTAAGGAAGCTTATATGTCCTCTCAAGTGAAGCAGGTGAAACAAAAGGAACTCCGTCCTTAAGCGGCAAATCTGATATCCCGCTCTTCCTGGGCAAAATAGCTCCGTTGGCAACAAAAGCAACCAGCTTTTCTTTCTTCATAATTTCCCGCAGTTCATCCTGGTCCTCGGAAAGCTGCACTGCCGCCTCTACCTTCTTTCTGTCAAGCCTGCGCAGAAAAAGACTGTTTTCCACGCTGCGCGGCAGGAAATCAAATAATATCTTCTCCAGTTCTCCTGCATTGATCGTGCGCCCGAAAGCCGGAAAACCTACATGAAATCTGGCGATCACTTTATTTTCCGTAATCTGGCAGGCACTTCTTTCAAGCACCTCCTGCCCGCATCTTGTAATAGAAAGCAAACCGCTTTTTCCGGACCCTTTGGCTTTAAAATTGTAGTCTTCAAATTGGGCAGCCAGCTGTCTGGTCAAATAGTCCTGCAGCGCGATACGGGAACAGTCCTTTTCATAAAAGGACGCCGGAAATCCGGCGTTCTTATGGTCGACCTCCACATGCAGGCTGGAAGGTGATGCAAAAGGATCTCCCTGCACGTGGTCGATTACTAACACGAAATTGCCGAATTGATAGCTGCCGGCCAAAGATTTATAGGCAGGATATCCTTTGTGATCGATAGCACGGAGCATCGTGCGCAAATCGTTGGATGATTTCATAGACATATATCTCCTTCTACTGCAAACCCCGACTCGATTCCTCGGGCCGGGGCTTAATTCTTACCTTATTCTCGTCTTACCTTACTTACTCATCTCCAGCAGCTTCTCTCGCATCTCGTTCTCAATCTTGCGAAGCTCGATTTCTGCATTCCTGCGTTTCTCTCTTCCTTCTTCCTGAATCTTCATCACTTCATCAAAGGTACTGATCAGCGTCTGGTTGGTAGCCTGCAGCGTCTCGATATCCACGATGCCGCGCTCGGATTCTCTTGCAGTCTCCAGGGTAGCCATCTTCAAGGTCTCTGCATTCTTCTTTAACAGCTCATTGGTCATATTGCTGACCTCACGCTGTGCCTGAGCAGCCTCGGTAGAGTGGTTCAGACCGATAGCAATCACCATCTGGTTCTTCCAAAGAGGAATGGTATTCACCAAAGTAGACTGAATCTTATCTGACATAGCAGTATCGTTGCTCTGAATCATTCGAATCTGGGGAGCCATTTGCAGAGATACCACACGAGTCAGTTCCAGGTCATGAATCTTCTTCTCAAAACGATTGCACATCTGGGAAAAGTCCTTGGCAGCCTGAGTATCTTCAGGAAGTCCGCTCTTCTGTGCCTTATCTACCAAAGCAGGCAGTTCTACTTTCGTAGCCTGCTCCAGCTTCTGCTTTCCGGCAAGGATATACATGGACAGTTCCTTGAAATAATTCAGATTCAGGTCATACATCTTGTCGAGCATAGCGACATCCTTAAGCAGGGTAATCTGATGCTGCTCCAGTGCCTCGCAGATTCTGTTGATGTTCACTTCTGCTTTATCATATTTGGCTCTCATATTAGCAAGCTTGTTGCTGCTCTTCTTAAAGAGACCAAGGAAGCCCTTTTCCTCTTCGTCATCATCAAAATCTCTCAGTTGCGCTACCACCTCGGTCAGCATATCGCCTACTTCACCCATATCTTTCGTACGAACACTGTTTAAAGCAGTCTCGGAAAAGTCTGCAATCTTCTTCTGGCTGCCGGCACCGTACTGCATGATCTGCTGAGTATTGGTCAGGTCAATCTGCGCCGCAAAATTGTCCACCATTTTCTGCTCTTCCGGCGTCAGCACTACTTCCAGCTTCTCCTCTTCTTTTTCTTCCACAATGGGGGCACTTGCAACCGGCACCTGCGGCTTTTCCTGTGGGAAAGGTTCAAAGGTAAGGGTTGGTGCTTCCTGCAGCAGTTCATCTAAATCTTTACTCATTTTGGGTCCTCCTGATGATACATTTTTTATTTGGTCAATTTCTCAAATTCTTTCTCTCTGGTCAGTCCTTCTTTTGCCAACATGGTCTGAAGCACCTGTGCGTCTGTAGTCACATCAAATACCGATGCCTGAAAAAGCTTATTCAAAAGTTCCACAAATGCCTGATTGATGGTATCTAACGTCTTCTCTATCTCTGCCTTTGCTGATTTGATGTCCTCACCCTGAACGCTGACCTCATCAAACTCTGCATATGCTTCCACCAGTTTTAACGTAGTAGGCAGGTAATAATTCATGAACTTCTGCATCTGAGGCATCTGTTCCGGATGTTCTTTTACCCTGTCAAAAATCTCTTTCAACAGATTCTCCAACTGAAACAGCTTGGCGGATATCACTTCCCCTTCTATCCTGTCGTTCATATCCCGCAGCTTTCTGATATAATCATTTCCTTCTTTGATCATGGAAGCCAGCTCAGGATTGTCTATTTTTTCTTCTTCCTCTTGGGCAGTCTGAGCTTTTAAAAGTTCTTCCTGCTCGTTCTTTTCCTGCACCAAAAGTTTTCCGCCACCCTTCTGGCGTTCCTGCATCTGTGCTACCTTGGCTTCCATTTCCAGAGCCTTTCGTTCTTTTTGCAGCCTTAAGTATTCGCGGAAGGTAGCATCATTTAAGATAAGGCACTTTTCCTGTGCATCCAGATGTCCCTCAGGGAAAATTCCGAGCTTGATCATCTTCTTGACATCTTTCAGGACATACCTTTTACTCTTGCCCATATGCATCGCCAGATCTTCTATATCAATGTAACTCTTGCCTCCGCAAAGTTCCACATAGCGATCCGCACGCTTCAAACGATTTCTTCTCATGCAGCCTCTCTCAATCATAAAAATAAACCCTGCCAGAAATGCTCCTGCCCACAAGAAGGGTACGAGTGAATGTCCTGCCAGAAAATAAATCAGCAGTGAAAATGCAACAATAGCAGCAATGCCGGTGCCGATTCCGCCAAATACCATTAGCAGGATGCCGGATACATTGCCTACCTTTTTGGTTCTGATCGTGGTAATAGAGCCGGTTCTTGAAGCCAGGGGCCCCTCATTCCTATCTTGTTTTTGGGGCTGAGTGCTGCGGAATTCTGTATAAACATTGCGTGACTCCCGGGAAGTGTAAGAATTCCCTGCTTTCTTGGCAGTACTGTCGCTAGAAAAGTTCCTGTTTGTCCCAGACTGATATCCGGGTGTCGTTCGACCACTTTGGTATACCTGGCCGGAAGAATAGGGATCTGCATTATTCTTAGAAGCATCCCGACTTCCGTTCATGGCCTGCCCGGCTTGACGCTTTAGCTCCGAAGCGGCACTGCCTACTGTGCCTGCAATAATATCATTTAATTGTTTAAAATCTCCGGTGGAAAGTGATTCCTGCACTGCATCCCGGATTTGTTCTCCAATAATGTTCCAATTTTGATTCGTTGCCATATGATGACCTCTGGGGGATATTCTTCTAAACCACGCTGTGCATCGGAACTTTCGTTCCGACAGCTGACTTACGTCAGCTGCATTTGCGCCGCAAATGTGCACAGCTGGGGAGTCGCAAGTCAACTCGAAAACCTCGCGCTTCGCGCTCTATCGGGGATGCTGCTGCGCAGCATCCCCTCGGTTGCTTCGCAACCGGTTTTCTCGTTAGCATATCGGGTGAAATCAAATGCTCGCTTCGCGAGCGCTTGATTTCCTTCCTGTCAAACTCGAAAGTCCCGCGCTTCGCGCTCACGGCGCTTACGCGCCTACGGTGCTTCGCACCTGACTTTCTCGTTAGCATATCGGGTGAAATCAAATGCTCGCTTCGCGAGCGCTTGATTTCCTTCCGATATGCTACATTATCCCACATCCTGGAAAACATAGCAACTTAATTTTTACTAAAATCTCAAAAACATCATCAACGTTTATCGGTCCATCTCCGCGATACGCCCGGTGGATTTATGTTCTTTGATAATACCATCAATTTCTTTCAAATCCGTACACAAAAGGTCACCGGGAATGGTATTTTTCAATGCACTGATGGCATTGCCGTACTCCAGAGCTTTCTGATAGTCTCCTTCATAAGTTAAATACCCATACAAGACACCTGAGATATAAGCATCCCCGCTTCCGATACGGTCAACTACTTCAATATCCGTATAAGGAGCTTCTTCGTAAAAAGCATCATCCTTTGCACTATAAATAATGGAGCCAAAGGTATGTCTCTTAGGGCTGTGGACGATTCTCTGCGTAGAAGCCACAAGAGAAATAGGATAATCTTCCGTAAAGCTCTTCATAATAGAACGAACATCGCCCTCTTTCAGGAAAGTCAGTCTGGCTGTATCCTCCGAGCAAAAGAAAATATCCACGTAAGGAAGAATACTTTCTATACATTCCTTCGCTTCAGGACCACTCCACAGATTTCCGCGGAAGTTCACATCAAAGGAAATGATTGCTCCTTCTGCCTTAAAACGCTTGATCATTTCAATGGCAGTCTCTCTTACCTGAGGACTCAGCGCCAGTGTGATACCGCTTGTATGGAAGCATCTGGCAGAGCTATACATACTGTCACTGTAATCTGCTATCTGAATCTTATTTATGGAAGTATTTTTTCTGTCATATACGATGCGGGGCTTTCTGGGATAAGCACCGTTCTCATAATAGTACACACCCAGTCTGGCATCTTTATCACTGTCGTATACCAGATAGTCATCGCTGACACCGCCCTGACGGATTGTATTTTTTACAAAAGTACCGAGGTCATTGGCGGGAAGTTTGGAAATAATACCGCAACGAAGTCCCAGCATGGCAGCTCCGGTAATAGCGTTCAGTTCTGCACCTCCTACCTGTTTGTTAAAGGTGCCTCCTCTGCTCATTCTTTCATTATCGGGTGGAGACAGACGCAGCAACAGTTCTCCCAGTGATAATAAATCAAATTCTTTTTTCATAATATTTTACTCTCCTTTGGTTTGCATATACCACTTCCGCAAAACAGGCTGCATTTGCGCCCGCTCGTTGATATTTAGTATATCACAGATATGAGATAAGTGTAAAGATTCAGACATATGGACTGATCATAGATTTTAATAATCTTATAGAGCACTGATCACCAAATAATCTTAATCCTCCAGATATTCCCTGTAATCTTCCTCACATGCAAATAAAATATATGCTCCATCCACCAATCCCATATATCCCATTGAAGTAGTATATCCTTTCATCTGAAAATACCTCCTTATCAGAATCCACATTTCCTTGTTCTGATAAGAAGGTATCATATTTCAAGTCCATTATTCCGTTCTCAATTCTTTTTGCTTCAAAACTCAGATACAATATTGTCCCCTGCTGCCATACCTCATCCGATCTTGACCGTCTTCAATCTGTTTGCAAGCTGCAATACCACCTGCACCATACAAGTCACCAGAATAATCCCGAATGCAATGGCACCGGCCTCACGGATCACAAGATCCAGGCTTCTTGCACATTCCTCAGTCTGCCCTCTGACCAGATAGCTTGTGGTGTAATACAAATCACTTCCCGGGATCAAAGGGATCAACATCGGCACAAGCAGGATCGTCACCGGCGTCTTCATCACTCTAGCCAGAATCTCTGCCAGCAGGCCAACTGTAACTGTGGAAGCCAGAAGCCCAAGGGCCTTGTCTCCATAGCGTTCCAGCACCACAAGATAAACGATCCACGACAAACCACCTCCTACTGCTGCCACGATCAACTTTTTCCCTTTTACATGAAATAACACTGCAAAGCCAACAGCTCCAAGCATACCCATACATGTCTGAAGTACTTCATTCATCTTATTGTCTCCCATCTATCCAAACTCACCGGTCATCCCGGGAATCCCCACAGCACCAATGCAAATCCCACTGCAATTGCCAACGCCCGGATCACTGCCTCACATAAGCCAAGCAGCCCGCTGATCGTATCTCCGCTGATCATATCCCTCACAGACGTGGTAAGTGAAATTCCCGGTATCAACAACATGATATTCCCAATGATAATCTTGTCCACCGAATTCCCCAGGCCGATTCCGGTGAGGAGTACGGCCCCCAGTCCCACAATTGCAGAGCACAGAATCGTCAGGATGATACGCTGCAGTTTCAGCTTATTGCACAGTTCGATTGCCCCAAACAGAAGCAGTCCGCAAAGAAGCGCTGCTGCTCCATCACCAAAGGTTCCGCCGAAAAACACGGAGAAAACAGCCGAGATGCCTCCATAAGCAAGTAATCGCACCCATCCCGGATAGCTCTTTTCCTTTCGGATTCCCTCAACCTCTTTCTGCAGTTCTTCCGCCGGCAGCGCACTCTTGCAGATTTTTCTGGACAGTGCATTGCACCGTTCTATTTTATACATGTCCGTTACATAATCCTGAATACGTCTTGTCTGGGTAAAGCTTTCACCATCCGCGGTCCTGGCCGTCACCACAATACTGGATGTAATGGTAAATACATCCACCCTAACGCACCCATATGCCTGCAGCATACGGTTAAGCGTATCCTCCACACGGTTTACCTCCGCACCGGAAGTCAGCATCATCTCTCCCACATCCATAACCGCTGTCATGATCCTGATAAATTCAGACTGCATCATTTGTTTTCCTCTCTTTCCCGGAAAATGGTTTTCATCTCCCGAAGAAGGTCTTCCGTCATATCTAATAAAAGCCGGGCATCCTTTTCTATCAGACCGGTCTTTTTATACCGATAAGTGAAAAAAGGATTACCGTAAGCCGTAAACTTCAGGCTATCTCCATATTTTCTTAAAAGCACCGGAATCCCCAGCGGATCAATGCCGGCATCCGGGCGGAACGTCAGCGTGATCCGCTCATTTTTGCCCTTTACCTCTGTCAGATATAAGGAGTGAGCCGCCACACGAATCAGTGAAATGCGCAGCAGATTATCCACGGACACCGGAATCTCGCCGAAACGGTCTAACAGTTCATCTCGCATGTCGTCCCGCTCTTTTTCATTCTCGATTCCTGCAATACGTTTATAGATATCCAGCTTCTGCACTTCATTGACAATATAGGTCGGAGGGATGAAAGCATCCACATCCAGGTCCACCACCGTGGCAAAATCCATGGCTGTAGGAATGCCTTTCAGATTCTTCACCGCTTCATTCAGCATCTTACAATACATATCATAACCCACAGCCTCCATATGACCGTGCTGACGCATTCCCAACAAATTACCGGCTCCCCGGATTTCCAGATCGCGCATGGCAATCTTGAAACCGCTTCCCAACTCCGTAAATTCCTTAATGGCAGCCAATCGCTTCTCCGCCACTTCTTTCAGCATCTTATCCCTTTTATACATGAGGAAAGCATAAGCCGTCCGATTGGAACGCCCTACACGCCCCCTCAGCTGATACAGCTGGGAAAGCCCCAGATTATCGGAATCGTGAATGATCATAGTATTTACGTTGGAGATATCCAGCCCGGTCTCAATAATGGTGGTAGACACCAGCACATCGATTTCTCCATTGATAAAATCATACATGATCCGCTCCAGTTCATGCTCCTTCATCTGCCCATGGGCAAATGCCACATTGGCTTCCGGCACCAGTTTGGCAATCCCTGCCGCAATATCTGCAATGTTGTTGACCCTGTTATAGACATAGTAAACCTGACCGCCTCTGGTCATTTCCCTGACGATAGCTTCTCTCACCATCTCTTCATTGTATTCCATAACATAAGTCTGGATTGGCAATCTATCGTTGGGTGCCTCCTCCAGTACACTCATGTCACGAATGCCGATGAGACTCATATGCAGTGTACGGGGAATGGGTGTGGCAGTCAGCGTCAGCACATCCACATTTTCTTTTAACTTCTTGATTTTCTCTTTATGGGCCACACCGAAGCGCTGCTCCTCATCGATGATCAAAAGCCCAAGATCTTTATATTCCATATCGTCTGAGAGCACTCTGTGGGTACCGATCAAAATATCCACAAAGCCTTTCTTCAAATCTGTAATCGTCTTCTTCTGCTGGGCAGAGGTGCGAAATCTGCTCATCAGGTCAATGCGTACAGGAAAATCCTTCATTCGCTGCACAAACGTATTGTAATGCTGCTGGGCAAGGATGGTGGTAGGCACCAGGTAAACTACCTGCTTTCCCTCCTGTACTGCCTTAAATGCTGCGCGGATGGCAATCTCCGTTTTCCCGTAACCCACATCACCGCAGATCAGGCGGTCCATGATCTTGTGACTTTCCATATCCGCCTTGGTATCCGCAATGGCTATCAGCTGGTCTTCCGTTTCCTCAAAAGGAAACATCTCCTCAAATTCCTTCTGCCATACCGTATCCTGACCATACTGATAGCCTTCTGTCTGCTGCCTTTTGGCATACAGCTCCACCAGATCCTTGGCTACTTCGTTGACAGCAGTGCGCACCTTGGTCTTGGTCCGCTCCCACTCTTTCGTGCCAAGCTTATTTAACTTCGGCGTCTTGGTATCTGCAGACGCATATTTCTGAATCACATCCAGACCGGTAGCCAGGACATACAGATTGCCTCCGTCACGATACTGAATCTTGATATAGTCCTTGACTACGCCGCCCATTTCCACTTTTTCAATGCCCTGGTAAATGCCCAGCCCGTGGGTTTCATGAACAACGAAATCTCCTACCTTCAGCTCATTGAAGTCGTTGATTTTCTGGCCCTGATACAGGCGCTTCTTCTTTTTCTTCTTTTTCTCTGCGCCAAAAATATCCGACTCACAGATTACCACGAATTTTAACATGGGATACTCGAATCCCCTGTTTACGTAACCATAATAAGTCAGTACTTCTCCTTCCAGCACTTCCCTGAAAGGATCCTCCGTATATACGGCGCTCAGCTCATTGTCGCGCAGATCCTCTGCCAGTCTTCTGGCTCTTGTACGGGAACCGGACAGCAGAAGTACCCGGTACCCATTCTTCTTATACCGCGCCAGATCCTTGACCAGCGTCTCAAAACTATTATTATAAGAAGCTACGCTTCTGGAAGCAATGTCGAATTTTTGTGTAGCTTGGAATAAAGGATTTTTTCCATCCATGGTAGCTACGGACACAACCGGGGCTTTTAACAGCCTGGCAGTGACCTGTTCACAACTGTAAAGAAGATTCATCTGCCCGGGCAGCACATATCCCTTTCTGGCACGCTGCTCCATGCTTTCCCGAAATTCCAGTTCGATGGCATCCGCCTGCTCCTTGATTCTCACCGGCTCCTCCAGGAAAAAGGCCAGTCTGCCTGCCCCTTTGTCCATCTGTATCAGGATTTCCGGCAAGGTCATTGTATCTTCATAAAAATAACGGATATATCCCTCCGGATTGACTCCCGCATGCAGCTCCAGCATCTGCTCTTTCAGTTCTTTCACCTGTGTCACAATACGGTGGGCTTCCTCCGACTGGTGGGCATCTCTGAAAATCTTCTCCTGTTTTACCGCTTCCTGTTCCAGACGCTTGATACCGGCCCGAATCTGCTCTTCCTCCAGCACAAACTCTGTCGCCGGGAATACCGTGATGCTTTCCAGATTCTCAATGGACCTCTGGCTCTGTGCATCAAAGCTTCTGATAGAATCCACCTCATCTCCCCAAAGCTCGATTCGGTAAGGATTCTCTTCCGTCAGATCAAAAATATCCACAATGCCGCCGCGTATGGAGAACTGGCCCGGACTTTCCACCTGATAATTCTTCTCATAGCCGAGAGCTACCAGCTTCTTTGCCAGCTTGCGCTCATCCAGCACGCCGCCCTTATACACCTCTATCAGGTCTGTCTCCCGATTCCACATGACCTGCGGTGTCATCAGTGCCGCAAAAGTAGTCACAATGGTCACCGGCTTCCCTTCGCTGAGCCTGCGAAGCAAACGCACTCTTTCCCTGGTCAGCTGGTTTCCATGAATATCCGCCTGAAAGAAAATCAGGTCCTTGGCAGGATACAGCATCACATTACGGTCATAAAATTTGTATTCCTCATAGATTTCCCGGGCTTTTAAATCATTATAAGTAACGATGACCTTACACTTTAAGCCATCGGACAACCCGTAAACCATATGCAATTTCTGGGAATCCACGCAACCGGTTACCGATACCGGTCCCTTATTTTGACGAATGGATTCTTTTATCTGCCCAAACTCTGCCAGCTCCTGAAGCGGAGCAAGTAATGCCTGCATGCCCGTCCTCCCCGATTTCCTTTACGCCAATTCCTTTATCATTCTCTCCTAGCTGTTCTTACGATTGAATTGATTCATGGCAGCATCCACCTCACCCGCAATCATCATGCGGATTGCCTCCACGGCCCGCCCTGCTGCCTCATCCATTTGTTTGCGCTCATCCTGAGTAAAATGGCCCAGCACATAATCTGCAAGATCATATCCTTTAGGCTTCTCACCTACACCCATTTTAATGCGCATGAAATTATCATGTCCCAGGTGAGAGATGATATTCTTCAAGCCGTTGTGTCCGCCGGCGCTGCCTTTTTTGCGGATACGCACCTGTCCAACGTCCAGGCTGATATCATCGGAAATGACAATGAGCTCGCTTGTCTCATCTGCCTTATAATAATCTATCAGCTCCCGGACACTTTCTCCGCTGAGATTCATATATGTCTGTGGCTTTGCCAAAATGGCTTTTTGACCTGCTACGTAGCCTTTTCCTATGATGGCTTTATGCTTCTTCTCCAGAACGGAAATATGTTCCGCTTCTGCTAATTTGTCTATGACGTCAAAACCGATATTATGCCTGGTGTTCGTGTATTCTTTACTGGGATTGCCCAGGCCTACGATAATGTACATGCGTTATCTCCTTTACTCCAAAAAGTCTCTTGCAACATTATACCAAAATCCTCCAAGGTTGCAAGCATGTTGTTCTCAACAATTTAGTGTTACTTTGTCTGCTGATAATTCTGTTGATATTTGCGTGGCGACACTCCAAAATGCTGCTTAAATATCTTGGAAAAATGATACAGATCCGGGTAACCCACAGAGCTTCCCGCAGTGGAAGGAGCTTCCCCATACACCGTAAGCAATTCCGCAGCACGCTCAAGACGCAGATTGATCAGGTACTTCTGTGGAGATACACCCATCTGTGCTTTAAATATAGAATAAAAATAACTGCGGTCCAGATTCAGTCTGTCTGCCACCTGCTGAACGGTAATCCCATTGACATATTCAGAATTCATACAGTTAAGGGCCTTTTTGATATAATCATTGGCTTGCTCTCCCTGCTCTAACAGCATTGCATATAATTCCCACATCTTACTGCTAAGAAACGCGCTTCTGCCATTTTCCATTTTATCACAGCGAAGCATATCTTCAAAAATATTTCCTACCCCATGGCAGCGGATCACCGGTTGATCAAAAACAGAAGTCAGAGATTTCTTTGCATGAAATCCAATCCAAATATATCGCCATGGTTTCTGTCTGTCCGCCTCATAATAAGTCTCCTCATAAGGCGGGATCACAAAAATGTCTCCCGGATTTACCGACCATGTCACGCCATCACGCTCAAATTTTCCAAATCCATAGACCACGTAATGCAGCAGCCAATGGGTACGCACACAGGGACCGAAAAAATGTCCCGGCTCGCAGGTTTCACTGCCGAACTGTATCGGATTAAATCCTTCATACTTATAATTTATTACAATGGGAGATTTTCTCATTCTCTTCTTCCACCTTTTTCTTTTCCAACATAATAACAAGTTTAGGCAACAAAAATCAATCCCTTTTTATAAACTTTTTGTTACAATAAAGGTAACATTTCAGACGCGCCATTCGCAAAGTCGCACCTGCGGCGCTTTCCGCTGCTTCGCAGCTATCTTTGCTCATAATCCGGCGCTCAGTACAAGTCCATACACATGTAAAAAATCATGCAAGCATGTTTTTTTACATGCATATGGACTTGGCTGAACTGTTACGCAACAAAAAAACAAGGAGGTTTTTCTATGAAAATCACTTTTATGGGTGCAGGCAGTACTGTATTTGCCCGCAACGTTATCGGAGACTGTATGTGCTCCGAAGCTTTAAGAGACAGTGTTTTTGCATTATATGATATTGACGGCGAACGCCTGAAAGAAAGCCAGACCATTCTGGAAGCTATGCGTAAAGCAAAAGGCGGCTACGGCAAAATCGAGTGCTATCTTGGTGTGGAACAGCGTAAAGATGCTCTGCGCGGTGCATCTTTCGTAATCAACGCCATTCAGGTAGGTCTGTATGACCCTTGTACCATTACTGACTTCGAAATCCCGAAGAAATACGGTCTGCGTCAGACCATTGGTGATACTCTGGGAATCGGCGGTATCATGCGTGCACTGCGTACCATTCCCGTTATGGAAGATTTTGCTCATGACATGGAAGAAGTATGCCCCGATGCACTTTTCTTAAACTATACCAACCCTATGGCAATGCTTTCCGGTTACATGCAGCGTTATACTTCTGTGAATACCATCGGTCTCTGCCACAGCGTTCAGGTATGTTCCGACAGACTTTTAAAAGAGCTGGATATGGAAGATAAACTGGAAGGCCGCAAAGAGCTGATTGCCGGAATCAACCATATGGCATGGCTTCTGGAACTCAAGGACAAGAACGGTGTTGACCTTTATCCCGAAATCAAGTCAAGAATTGCCGGTAAGATGGCTGATCCTGAATTCAAGGACAAGGTACGTCTGGACTATATCAACAACTTCGGCTATTACTGTACCGAATCCAGTGAACATAACGCAGAATACAACATGTTCTACATAAAGAGCAAGTATCCTGAACTGATCGAAAGATACAACATTCCTCTGGATGAGTATCCCCGCCGCTGCGTAAATCAGATTGCTGCCTGGAAGAAAGAATATGCTGAACTTCTGGAAAACGGAGTCAAAGAGCACGAGCGTTCCAGAGAATATGCTTCCCGCATCATGGAATCCATCGTTACTGACACCCCTTACCAGATCGGTGGCAACGTGCTCAACACAAACCACCTGATCACCAATCTGCCTGCAGAGGCATGCGTAGAAGTTCCCTGTCTGGTGAACGGTCACGGTATTCATCCCTGCTACGTAGGTTCCCTGCCTGTACAGTGTGCTGCCATGAATATGACCAACATCAATGTCCAGCTGCTTACCATTGAAGCTGCACGTACCCGCAAGCTGGAGCATATCTATCAGGCTGCTATGCTGGATCCTCATACCGGCAGTGAGCTGGATATCGATACCATTAAGAAGATGGTGGATGATCTGATCGCGGCTCATGGGGATTATTTGCCGAAGTATCATTAAGAAAAAAGCGATATCCGGTCAGAAAGCCGATATCGCTTTTTACATTATTTACATCGGGAATAAAGTCCATTATTCGTCAAAACATCCGCTATCGTTTCATATTTCCCGTACTCTGGGCATTTCTTTCAGGTATTTATCAAGCATTTCTCTCCGATAACCATTGTTTTCTATAATTTCTTTATATAAATACGCGCTGGGCTTCGGGGTCCGCTTAAAATCGTGGGCACGATCCACATCCACCAGTCCGAACTTTGGGATATAAGACCACCATTCATAATTATCCAAAAGCGACCAGTATAGATATCCTCTCACGTCCACGCCTGCTTTGATGGCTTCGCTCAGTGCACAGAGATATTCCACCAGATAGACAATCCTGAAATTATCGTCCACACAGCTGCACCCGTTTTCCGTGATATATACCGGTTTGTCCATCAGCCGGGTCAGGTTGTGATACATGCATTCGGGATAAAACTCGTCCAGATAAAAGTCCATCGGCAACATCCGGGTCTTTGTAAACGGATAACGCTTACTGGACATATCTGCCTTTCTGGCATCCACCATTTCTCTGGTATAAAGATTGATAGACCAGAAATCACAGGTATCCTTAATCTGCCTATCGACGATACTCTTATATCCGGGCACAACCAGTTCCCCTGTGCGGATAGCATGAAAGAAAAACTCATGGTTAACAACATCTTTATATTCCTGCATAGCCCGATCAAAGCGGTCATTCTGACGTTTTCCACAATACTGCACCAGTGCATGAGCGGTGCTGACAGGACGGTCGGAAAACTGTTTAATCAGATGATAGCTGCGAGCATGGAAGATCACCTGATTAAACTTATTTACAAGTGCCTGCTGTGACAATCCCAGATTAAACTCATTGAAAATATTCCAGAAATCCACGTAAGGGCTGATCCGTGGAAGAATGTATTTCAAATATCGTTCAAAATACCTGAAATTATCCAGATTCTTCCACGCTCCCTTATCTCCAAACCATTTTGGAACGCTGAAATGTACCAGCGTAACAAAGGTCTTAATTCCTTTTTCCTTTAAAAGAGAAAGCTCACGCACATAGTGATCCGCCTCTGCCTCAACAAAATGTCCCTCCTGAGGTTCAATCCGTGCCCATTCCACGCCCAGTCGGAAAACCTGATGCCCCAGATCGCTCAAGAGCTGCACATCCTCCGGATATCGGTTATAATGATCACAGGCCATCCCGGATGGCTCAAAATATGGATTCACTTTTCCACTATCCTTCTCCTGTTTTGCTCTTTCCTGTTCCTGATACCAGTTGCACGAATGTATGTTATTTCCTTCGATCTGGTGTGCAGCTGTAGCACTTCCCCAGAGAAATCCTTCCGGAAAAGCAAAATCTTTTATCCCAAATACATCTACCATATCCTGTCTCCTTTCGTCATGATAACTTTTTCCCTTCTATTTTGAACGCATCGCCGGCTGTAATAACCATAGCTCGTTTTTATTTCTGTACCTCACTTTTGACAACCACCATGCCCGATATGGGAACCGGTAATAAAAATGCTCCTTCTTTCACCACTGAAGTCTTCTTTTCAATCAAATCTCCCTGACAGTTGAATATCTCATATTCAATGGCAGCATCATTTTGGGTCACCATCACCATTTCCGCTCTTCCGGTGCCGTTTACCGCAATCGTGGTATTTTCTTTTAAAGAAAAGTCATTTACGGAATAGCAAATGCAAATACAAGTTTCTTCTCCGATAGCCTCTACTCTGGAATAGCAGATCTCCGGATTATGGGGTATCAGTTCTCCCTCCATGAGTACCTTACTGTATTTAATCCAGAAACTGAGGTAAAATTTCAATGTCCGCGCATGTTGCTCTGAAAGCTGATCCATTCTTACCGAAATCTGCGGAACACCGCATAATACAGCAATCAGCTGCTTCGCCATGTTCTCCGGTGTATCTTTTTCATTCCAGATCAACATATCCGAATGAATCGCATTCCCGGTGGACAACAATCGCAGATCGATCACGCCTGTTCTGTTGACGATTGCATCCATCGCACAATCTCCTACCCGAAGCATGTTACTGTAGCGAGTGATCAACGGACCCATATAATTCTGCCGAAATTCGATTAAAATATCGGGATTCAGTTCCAAAAGACACGTCTGTATCTCAGAAAGCAGAGCCTCCACCGCATCCTCCACAGAATCATAATCCCTCAAAGGACTTTTCTGATCAGAATATTCCGTCATTCCGAAACAGTCAATAAAATCCATTTTTAACCCGTCCAGTCCCCAGTTTTTTACTGCATCTTCATAAGTGCGGACCAGATACTCCCTTACCTTGGGGAAACGCGGATCCAGCACATTCCACTCAGAATCAGGGTTATCCAGATACATACCTTCAAACTCCTTGTATATACGGGCATTTTTCCCAACATACGGCACAGAAAACCAGAGCATCACCTTCATATCCAGCTCATGCACCCGTTCGACGAACCGCTTCATATCCGGGAACTTGGTGGTTGCAGGAGTCCAGTCCCCGCAGAATGCATAGCCTCCGACCTCATTTTCTGTCTGCCATCCATCATCTACGATAATGCACTCCATTCCCATTTCTTTCGCCTTTATACACTGCCTGACCAGCAACTCCTCCTCAATCTTCTGGTGGAAGCAATACCATGTAGAATACATTGGCATTCGGGAGGTCTTCGGATACAAATATCCCTTTTCACTTTCTTTCGGCCGCATACGCTCTACTGCTTCTCTGATTGCCTCATAATAAGGAATATCCCTGAAATCCAGATACACAAAAGTCTCATACTGCTGCAACGCTGCCACTTTTTGGGTAAAGAACATGATTTCTGTTCTTATCTGTCCCCCATCTTCGACAATACCACTTTTGATTGATATGGGCGTTCTGGCATCAGCCAATGATACAGTCAGCCGATTATTTCCTTCATGAGAAATCAGCGTCTGAATCGGTGCCCCACTGTTAAACCTGGATTGGCAAACAGGTATATTAGGACGCCAGTCTGAAATCAGGCTTCTCTTCTCACCGATCATCGCATTCCATACCGAATAAATATCCAGACACGGAATAAAGAAGCTGACTGAAATTGCTTCCGGAACTGCTTTTTCCTGCGAAACATATCGGAATCGGTAAACCTGAATGCCTGCCGTGTCCTTTATCAGATTCATTTCTGCCTTTTGCAGACTTCTATTTTTAACTATCATCTGTATCATTATGCGCGTCTCCTATTCAAGTTTAACTTTTCCGGGCGTAGCTACCCCTTTACCGCACCTATCATAATACCGCCTGACATTCTCCTCTGGAAAAACAGATACAAAATCGCGGGCGGAATGCTCGCAAAAATCAACCCCATCATATACACATTCTGTGTTACTCCGGTTTTAGACTCGATCACGAACAACCAGGCCGGCACCGTATATTTACTTTTATCGCTCAGCAACAGATAAGGAGTGAAATAATCCGACCATGGACCGCTCAGGGCTCCCATCATCACATAAAAGACGGTAGGCTTTGCCAAAGGCAGCATCAGCTGGAAAAAAATTCTTACATTGCTGCAGCCGTCAATCCGTGCGGCATCCACCAGCGTGTTCGGAATTGCATCAAATGCATTTTTAAATAAAATCAGGGTAAAACTGCCGGCCGCAGCGCTAACCCAAAAGGGAATATAGGTATTCAATACATTTACATTTGTCACGGAATCAAATCCATCATCAATAATGAACGGAAAAGAAAGGTAAGAAAGATATGTAGATACCGTACGTACACTTCCCGGCATCATCATAGTCCATACCACCAGTGTAAAAACAACTCCCATGCCCTTTTGCCTTCTTTTTGATAGCACGTAACCGGCAAATCCGCTGCACAAAACTGTAATCGCACATTTGGTCAGTGACAAAAACAGCGTATTTACAATACTTCTCTCCATCTCCAACATATCCCAGGCATAAAGGATCTGCTCTATTGCGCTCTTTAAGCTGAAATTTTCAGGGATAAATGTATTTCCGGCCGCAATCTCCCGCGGAGTTTTAAACGCATTCAATACCATCCATATACAGGGAAAAAGTGTAACACCTGCAACAATCACCAATATCGCAAAAAGACACCAATACAGTATCTGTCCTTTCACTGTGCGCAGCTCTGTCCTGCTCAATAACGTTGTCTGCTTATTATCAAAGCGATTCACATCTGCCTCCATTCTGCCGTCCGGAAACGGCTCACTATAAATTCTCTTCTACCTTTTTATTTAAATAGAAATAGAAGCATGTAGCAACCATCAGAATCAAGAAAATGATTGTTCCAAGCGCAAGGCTGTCTCCTACTTTGCCTTCCAGGAATGCATACCGGTACAGCAGATAACTCACCGACATGGAAGCACCGTTCGGTCCTCCCCCTGTCATGACAAGCGGCTCATTCATTACCTGGAACACACCAATAATCTGATTCACAATATTCAGAGCAAGAAGTCCTCCCATCTGTGGAATAGAAACATGGATGAATCTTCCTATGGGCCCGGCTCCATCGATCATCGCGGCCTCGTACAGCTCCATTTGAATGCCCTGTAATGTCGTATAATACAGGAACATCGTGCCTGGGAAACCGCACCAGGTCATTTCTATAACAAGCATCAGAATTACCGTATTTGGATGATTCAGCCATCCATAAGGATCCATGCCGAATTTAGCTAAAATCATATTCAAAAGTCCGCTGGAATTTGCACTGTACATAAATTTCCATAAAAGCATGACAGTGATTCCGGGCATCAACGCGGGCAGATAAATCAACGTTTTGAAGCCATTCTTAAAATGTACCATTTCGTTAATAAAAAAAGCAACCAACAGCGGAGGAAGAAAGCCCAACGTAAAGCTCCAAAACACATAAAGCAGCGTATTCTTTAATGCTAACGGAAAATTTTTCGATGATAACACCCTGATATAATTATCCAGTCCGCAAAATTCCTGAACAGAATATCCTTTCAACTTAAAAAAAGATAAGGCAATCCCCATCACCTGCGGTCTCCAGACCATCAGATATATGGCGATCAATGCCGGCAGCAGCAATAGCCAGGCTACCAGTCCGCTTTTCAATTTTCCCAGACCCTTTTTTTTCACTTCTTCGTACTCCTTCCTGCCATACCCTCACGGCACTCTCCTGTTTCAAAAGAAGGACAATACACATTCCCAGCCTTCCTGTAGTCTATGTATTGTCCATTCCGGCATCTATGTTGCCAAAGCAATATGTCGTATAGAGTTTACTCCGCCTGATCCAAAATGACCTGGAATTCCTTTGCTGCTTCTTCAATCAGTGCAGCACAGTCTGCGTTTTCGTTTGTCAACACTTCCTGTACGCAGCCATCCAAAATACCATACAGCTTCTGACACTCGATTGGCTCTTCCAGGTGATACTCAATATCAGTGGTGAGCAGTATATCGTTGTATGCCTGCACCTGCTCTATAATAATATTGCAATTGTCCTCATAAAGCTGATTTTTATACTGACTTACCTCAGCACTATCGTTAAATACGCTCATCGTCTTCATGCCGATTGGCACATTATTAGATAACCTCCACTGCAGATCTTCCTCAACTGTTGCCTTGGCGTCCTCTGTCAATTGATAGCCATATCCCATTGCTTCCAGCCATTTAATCGCCGCATCTTTCTGTGCTTCCGTAACACCGGCTGTCATACAAAATCTTCCGCCTCCGCTCAATGCCACCCGTTTTGCCGGACCGGAAGGCATCGGCATGATACCGATATTTTCAAGAGGCATTTCTTTTTTGGCAAGAGAGTTTGCCATATCAGGTGCCATAGGAGTAATACCCATCTGACCTGTTGCCAGTTTCGATGCACACGTCCCATAATCGATCAATACATCCTCACTGAATACATCATATTTCCATTTCAGTTCCTTGATAAACTGCAGTGCATCTACCGTCTCCTGTGTATTAAAGGTTGCCTGCCACTTGCCATCCTCATCCTGCTCCATAAAATCTACACCATAGCTCCATGCAATCGGAACAAACATCCAGCCGCCCTGATTATTAATGGTTGCCATCGCAAATCCTGCCGCTCCGGTTTTTTCCTTAATCTGAACTGCCATCTCCGCCAAATCTTCCCATGTTTCAGGCAGAACCGGTGTTCCATCCTCGTTCATCAAACCGGCTTCTCTCATAAGGCTGGCATCATACATCAGTCCCATTGCATATACATTAGCAGGTAAGCAGTAAATCTTTCCGTCAGAACTGATCTGCTCGATAATTGCTTCATTCAGTTTATCCGTATAACCGGCTCTGTCCAATGCATCTGTCATATCTGCGATATAATCTCCGCTCAACAACAGACTAATCTCAGTTGCAGGAATTTCCGGCAACAAATCCGGAAGCGTTCCTGCAGCAGCCTGAGCCTGGAAGATCTGTAAATCATAACCAAATGTATCAGGTACGATCGTGATATTCGGATTATCCTTTTCAAACTGCTCTTTCACTGCATTCCATCGATCCAGCGCAGTACCTTCCACCGCAGGCCATCCGCCCACTTTCAAAGTCACCTGTTCAACTTCATCAGTCTCTTCTGACTTCTGTACTTCATCAACCGCATCGCTTTCAGTAGCCTTTTCTTGTGTCTGTGACTGTGACACGGTACTGGTAGAACCGCAGCCCGCTAACATTGTTACAGCCATTGCTGTGCATAGTAAAACCGCAACAAATTTCTTTTTCTTCATACGTTTTTCTCCTTCTCATTTTTGGTAGTGTCAAGTCTGACACCCCGTTTTTTATTAAAAACCTTATATTTTCAAGGAATTCATCACTTTTCTCAAATAAAAAAGCAATGACCCCCTTTTTTAGTGTATAATGTAAGTGACCAAACTCAACAAAATACCAAAAG
>JAFTVH010000171.1 GCA_017465845.1 Lachnospiraceae bacterium
ATAGTGCTGCTAGCCGTAGGAATCATGAAATTAGTTGATTTTTCATACAAATTACAGGAAGAACATGAGCAGAAAGCCCCCGGGCAGAGTCAGTCAGCATTCGGATGGACCGGTACATCGGAAGCGGTTATTCAACAGGCACTTAATGAGCTCCTTGAAAAAAATGAAGAAACAGAAGATTTTGTCAAAAGCTATAAAGACAGAGACAAGTATCTGGATCAGCCTATTGACTTAAGCGCGGATTATGAAGAGGGCCGGGTTCCGCTTCTCATCCAGTGGGACAAGCGCTGGGGCTACGATGCTTACGGTGACAGTATCATAGGGCTGGCAGGCTGCGGCCCGACCTGCCTGACAATGGCCTATCTGTATTTTACAGGAGACACTTCAGTGAATCCGCGCTCCATGGCACAATTTGCAGATGACAACGGTTACCATACAGCGGAGGGGACCAGCTGGAGCCTGTGGACGGAAGGTGCCGGAAAGCTTGGGCTTACCGGCAGTGAACTTCCTTTGGATGAAAATCGTATGAAAAATGCATTGGACAGCGGAGGATTGATTGTGTGCAGCATGCGTCCGGGAGATTTTACGACTACAGGCCATTATATTTTACTGCGTGGCTATGATGAGAATGGTTTCTTTGTCAACGACCCGAACCGCAGGCAGAACAGCGAGAAGCAGTGGAGTTATGAGACGTTAAAGGGGCAGATTAAGAATCTATGGGAGCTGTATGAATAAGAGGCAGTTCATTGTAAAGCTACAGTTCACAAGCTTGCGTTCCTGAGGATTAAGTAGTATGATATTGCTAAAGTAAGATACGAAAGACAGGAGTGTGAAGCGATGAGAGAACTCAGCACCAGAACAGCCAACTTTACCGATTCCGTCATCCGCCGGATGACCAGAATCGCCAATAGATACGGAGCAGTCAATCTGTCTCAGGGATTCCCCGACTTTGACCCGCCGGTGGAAATCACGGACCGCCTTGCAGAAATTGCAGGAAAAGGCCCTCACCAGTACGCTCTGACCTGGGGTGCCCGGAATTTCAGGGAAGCTTTGGCTAAGAAGCAGGAACATTTCAGCGGGATGAAGGTGGACCCTGATACAGAAATTGTAGTTACCTGCGGCAGTACAGAAGCCATGATGGCGGCGATGATGTCAGTGACCAATCCCGGGGATAAGGTAGTGATCTTCTCGCCTTTTTATGAAAATTATGGTGCGGACACCATTCTTTCCGGGGCAGAGCCCATCTATGTACCGCTGGTACCGCCGTCATTTACTTTTGATGCAAAGCAGTTGGAGACAGCTTTCAAAGAGGGAGCCAAGGCGCTGGTACTGTGCAATCCTTCCAATCCCTGCGGTAAAGTTTTTACGTTAGAAGAGATGCAGACCATTGCAGAACTGGCAATCAAGTATGATGCTTATGTGATTACAGATGAGGTATACGAGCACATTATCTACGAGCCTTATAAGCATGTGTACATGGCGACTTTGCCCGGCATGCGGGAGCGGACCATTATCTGCAATTCCCTGTCCAAGACCTATTCTATCACAGGATGGCGTCTGGGATACGTCATTGCAAGTCCTGCCATTATTGACCGTGTAAAGAAAGTCCATGATTTTCTGACGGTAGGTGCGGCTGCACCCTTGATGGAGGCTGCAGTTACCGGATTGTGCTTTGATGACGGTTATTATCAGGGGCTGCAGGCTCACTATACCCATATGCGGGATCTGTTTGTAGGAGGCCTGAAAAACCTTGGCTTCACCATTACAGAGCCCCAGGGCGCGTACTATGTGCTGATGGATGTATCGGAATTTGGTGTGAAAGATGATGTGGCATTCTGCGAATGGATGGCAGAGCATGTTGGTGTGGCAGCAGTGCCCGGTTCCAGCTTTTTCCGAGAGGATGTGCATCACCTGGTACGCTTCCATTTTGCAAAGAAGGATGAGACGCTGAAGGAAGCGCTTGGCAGACTTGCTTTTCTGAAAGAGAAAGCGAAAGCAGCAGAGTATGTAAGTTGGAAGTAATACGGCAACCTTAAAAAAACTTAATCTTTTTTCAAGGAACATTAAAACTTTTTCCGCAAATGTTAAAAAAAGAATCAGGAAATCACAAAGGAAAACCCGGTGTTCTGTGATAGCATATGACTATGCAGACAGCCGGGTGTTCTTTAACTCAAATTTTTACAACCCGGCAAATGAAAATGATGGAGGGAGTATTTTATGAGAAGAATGATTCGGTTGGTGACATTTGCGGGATTGATTGGAATAGTGTGTTTATGGGGCGGTTGCGGCAATAAGGAAGAAACTCTGGACGGACATGAGATGCAGCTGATGGAGAGTGAGGATGTGGCAGATATCGGGTATCTATCCACAGAAGCCGGTTACATGTCAGCCGGCGTATGGCAGACGGCCGAGACACAGGAAGAAATTGTACTGACAGTGGGCGTTGTCAGTGAGAACAGTGACTTTCAAAAGAAAATCGACCTGTTTGAGCAGGAACATCCGGAGTACAAAATAGAAGTTCAATTGTATGATCCGGCGGATTACGGCGAGGACCCATTTACACAGCTGAAGATGGAAATAGCAGCAGGGAAAGGACCCGATGTAATCAATTTCGGCAGTGATTATTCTGAAAGCGCAGTTGCTGCAAGGCTTACAGATGATCTGTTTGAGTATATGGAGGAAGATGAAGCATTTCACATAGAAGATTATTTTGAAAATATTCTGCAGGCGTTTGCAGTGGACCGAAATCTTGCAGCAGTACCTGAAAGTTATAGCATCGGAACGGCAGCAGGCCTGAAGCAATATTATAGCGATGTGGAAGAGTGGGATTTTGCGACCCTGGCGGAGATTTATGACAGCTACTGCGCAGACCACATTCTGTATCCTGGAGAAAGTAAGCTGGACGTCTTCAGCTTCTTGTGTACAGGAACCATTGCACAGTATCTTGACTGGCAGACGGTGGAATGTCATTTTGACAGCGAAGAATTTGCAGCCCTACTGCAGTTCGCGGATAGATTTCCGGAGCAGATGATTTATTCGGAGGATATGAAGTTAAGAAAACTTTTTGCAGAAGGGACTGCATTGCTTTACCGCACCAGCATCTCAAGTGTATGGGGCACGGGATTGGATCGGGAGATGTATGCGGGGCAGGAAATTGTATATCACGGTTATCCTGTAACCGGAAATGTGGCGGAAAGCGGTAATATTGTCCTGGGAATTAATTGTAATAGTGATCAAAAAGCAGAAAGCTGGGAATTTATAAAATATTTCCTTTCAGAAACATATCAGGCAGAGAAGGCTAACAATCTGCCGCTTCATCGAGGTGCATTACAGAAGCGAATAGAAGCTGCCAGTCAAATCACTTATACAGAAAGAAGCAGTGAAAAAGTACCTGTGATGAAAGAACGTTACTTTGAAGGAGAAGACCCGGTTCAGATTGCTGCCATTACGAAAGAGGATGCGGATACCTTGTATGAGTTGATAGAGTCAGTACATGCTGCAGCGGATGTGGATTATTCCCTCTATAATATCATATTGGAGGAGGTTCAGGCCTATTTTTCCGGGGATAAGGAATTGGAAGATACAGTAGATGTCATTCAGAGCCGTATGAAAGTTGCTATGGCAGAGAAAATACGTTAAGAAATGAAATTTGAGAAATTGGAGCAGATTTTACCGGAATTCCCAGATATATCTTGACACACTTGTTATATGTGATATAATTAAATCAGTAATGATTCCTATTATAATACATATGGAGGTAAAGCAAATGGATTTATTAAAAGGTAAAGTGGCAATGGTAACAGGCGGCACCAGAGGAATTGGTTACGCTATCGTAAAGACTTATCTGGACAACGGTGCATCCGTAGCGCTGTGCGGTTCCAGACAGGAGACAGTGGATAAGGCTCTGGCACAGCTGAAAGCAGAGAATCCTGATTATCCTGTAATCGGTCTTTGCCCTGATCTGGGGAATCCGGAGGAAGTGGCAGCAGCAGTAGCCCAGACCAAAGAAGCCTTCGGAAGATTTGATATTCTGGTAAACAACGCAGGCATTTCTGCAAGAGAAAGCATCTACGACTACAAGCCGGAAGATTTTACGAAGATCATGAATCTGAACGTAACTGCAGTATTCAACTGTGCGCAGGCAGCAGCGAAAGTGATGAAGGAGCAGGGAGGCGGAGTCATCTTGAATACCAGTTCCATGGTAAGTCTGCATGGACAGCCCTCCGGTGTAGGATATCCTGCTTCCAAGTTTGCTGTGAACGGTCTGACCAAGTCTCTGGCAAGAGAACTGGGCAAGGACAATATCCGTGTGAACGCAGTTGCTCCCGGTATCACCAGAACTGATATGGTGGCTGCACTTCCGGAAGCAATGATCAAGCCTCTGATCGCAACCATTCCTCTGGGACGTGTAGGGGAGCCTGAGGATGTGGCAAATGCTTTCCTCTTCCTGGCAAGTGACCTGGCAAGCTATGTGACAGGTGAGATTCTGTCTGTGGACGGTGCAGCAAGAAGCTAAAAAAGCATGAAGCATAGAGAAAATTGAAACAGCTCAGACAAGTTGGGGAGGGTACGAAGTTATCCTCCCTTTTCGATTGCATGAATGTAAAAGGTATGGTAAACTTTATCCATGTAAGGCCATGAAACAGGCAAAGTGGCAAAAGGAGAAAGGATATATACCAATGAAATTTTCCATTATAGTAGTCTGCCTGAATCCCGGTGAGAAACTGAATCAGACACTAGACAGTATATTAATGCAAACTTACCAAGATTACGAAATCGTGGTAAAGGATGGCGGCAGTAAAGACGGCTCCATTGAGCAGATGAGGTCAGATGAGCGTATCCGGCTCTTTCAGGAGAAAGATACCGGTATCTATGATGCCATGAATCAGGCGGTCAGTCATGCAGCAGGTGATTTTGTACTGTTCCTTAATTGCGGGGACATTTTTTATGATAATTCGGTACTGGAAAAAGCAGCCGCATATGCTTTAAAACAGCCAGAGCAGAAGCGTTTGGTATTATACGGAGATACATTTGATGCCAAGAATCAGGTGACAATTGCATCTGCACCCAAGATAACAGGCTTTACCTGCTATCGCAACATTCCCTGTCACCAGGTATGCTTTTATTCCGGAGATCTGTGCGCGGACAAGCCATATGATCTGAAATATGCTATCCGTGCGGATTACGATCATTTCCTGTGGTGCTTTTATGAAGCAGGAGCCCAAATGGTGCATATGGATGTGACAGTGGCGTCCTATGAGGGCGGCGGTTTTTCGGAAAAAAAGGAAAATCAGAAGCGAGATCTTGCAGAGCATAAACAGATTACTGAGAACTATATGAGCAAAAAAGAACTGCTTAAGTATAAGGGAATCATGGCAGCTACGCTGGTACCCTTCCGCAGATTTCTGGCTAATAACCGGCTGTTCAGCGGAATCTATCACTGGTTAAAGGAATGTGTTTATCATAGAAAAAAGTGGTTTGCACTGGCACTGGTGTTATTTTTCGCAGAACTTGCACTACTGGTCTGGCCGGTGGGCTGGGCAGGTGAAGATACCATCAATTTTCTGACGGGAGAAGGTGCCTGGACAATGGTCTCTACGGAAGAAAATCCGGGCTTTTGCCAGGAATTTATTCCCCAATATGATAATCTGAAAAGCTTCTCCTTGGTGTTCAGCATAGCAGAGGAAGGTTCGCTCCTGGGGGAGGCTTCCGTCATTATATCAGATAAAGAGGGCAATATTGCATTGCAGAAAGTGCTGCCTTATTCTGAAATGAATCTGGGAAGCTATACGGATATTGAGGCCGGTATTCAATTGAAAGCAGGGAAGATCTATTATATGAACATTATCTGCAATGATAAAGAGGGCATGAAGGTCATGCCCAGCCTGTGCAGTTCGGAATATTATATGGCTGAAAATAAAACGTTATATGAAACCACCGAAATCTGGGACACCCAGTTGGTGACAAGATATCATTACACGGATACCATCTCGAACAGCAAGCTGCTTAGAATTGTAGTATTGTGTGCACTGACAGCATTGGGCATAGCGTTTGGTCTTCCTGACAATAAATATCTCAGGAAAGCCGTAGGAATCCTGTTATTTATTCTGGGACCCTATCTGTTGGGCAGGCGTCTGGAACTGTTAACGCTGAACACATCATTCACGCTTCCGTTTGCCATGAAATGGAATGTGGGGATCATGTATCTGCTTGAAGTGGTCGTCCTGTTGTTAACATGTTCTCTGCGCGTTAGCGTGATCATTACGAATGTACTTTTGACAATATTATACTCAGTCAATTATTTTGTTTACGCGTTCAGGGGAGTGCCGGTCAGACTGAATGATCTGTCGGCTGTCGGGACAGCCGCACAAGTAGTGGACAAGTATAATTTCAGTCCGGATACACATATGGCCATGGCGTGGTGCCTTACAGTTCTGATCGTGGTTTGGGCTGCACATACCGGAGTAAGGAGAGAAAAGAAAACTTCTCTCGGAAAGCAGATATTACACAGAGGCGTCTGCCTTACAGCCGGTATCGCACTGGCAACAGGGGCAGGCTATCAGCTTTTATATACAGATATCTTACAGGAACAGGGTTTTCAGGAGTTTCATGGTTTTGACCAGAATATGAGTTATCATTTCAACGGATTCCTGGTAGCGACCTGCATCGATATCCAAAATTCCAGAATCGAGAAGCCCCAGGGATATTCTACGGAAGCAGTGGAGCAGATCCTGACAGAAGCTTCCGGACAGGACATTACATCTGAAGATATGCCTCACGTGATTCTGATTATGAATGAAAGCTTTTCAGACTTAAGAGTATTGGGGAATCTCCAGATCAGTGAAGAAAATATGGAGTTTTTCTACAGCCTGAATGAGAATACCATTCGTGGTTACACCAACGCTTCTGTATGGGGCGGAGGGACTGCCAATTCAGAGTTCGAGGTATTTACGGGATGTAGTATGGGACTGTTGCCGCCTTCTTATTATGCATATCAGCAATGTATGTTTAAACCCACAGATTCTTTGATATCCAGCATGGAAAGCGCCGGTTACAGGACCTGCTCCATTCACCCGGAACCGGATTTTAATTGGAACAGGGATGATATTTATCAGTACCTTGGTTTTGATGAAAGCTATTGGAAAGAGGATTTTGAGGGAGCTGAGGTCATTCATAGTGGGGCTTCGGATCTGGAGACTTACTACAAAGTGGAAGAGTTGTTTGAGAATCGTGAAGAAGGAGAGAAGCTGTTCATATTCGACTTGACCATGCAGAATCATGGCGGCTACGAGAACAGTAGTGTGGAGCATACCGTAAAAGGCGTAAACGTTTCCTGTGACGAGGCAGATACCTTCCTGTCATTGATGAAACACTCTGACGAAGCATTTGCCCAGCTGATACAGTATTTTGAGGAAGAGGAAGAAAAAGTGATCATCTGCATGTTTGGCGACCATCAGCCAAAATTCGGCGATGAAGGCTTTTATGACAGCATTCGCAGTCAGACAGATGGGATGACGGAGATCGATACATTATTGAATCAGTATAGGACTCCTTTTATCATCTGGGCCAACTATGATATTGAAGAAGCGCAGGACATGGACATCAGCATGAATTATCTGGGGGCATTGCTGATGAAGACTGCCGGGATTCCAAGTTCAGCGTATTTCAATTTCCTGTATGAGCAGATGCAGGAGTATCCTGTTATAACAGTGAACGGTTATCTGGACAGTGCGGGCAATTTCAGTAACTGGAAAGGTGACGGAAGTGAGTTTAATAACTATCGGATGCTTCAGTATAATTTGCTGTTTGATACCGATACTGTAGAGTGGGGTTACTAAAAAGTAAGAACGAAAGGTCAAAGTATTTATGGCAGGACAGAAAGAGAAAATGGTAATCGGCATATTGGCTCACGTGGACGCGGGCAAGACCACACTGGCAGAGGGAATCCTCTATCTGTGCGGAAAGCTGCGAAAGCTTGGGAGAGTAGATCATAAAGACGCGTTTTTGGACACCTACGAGCTGGAACGCGCAAGGGGAATCACCATCTTTTCCAAGCAGGCGCTGGTAACATTAGGTGACAAAGAAATCACCCTTCTGGATACGCCGGGACATGTGGACTTTTCAGCGGAAATGGAGCGGACTCTGCAGGTACTGGATGCGGCAATCCTGGTCATCAGCGGAGCAGACGGTGTACAGGGGCACGTAGAGACGTTGTGGAGGCTTCTGAAACGATATGAGATACCGGTCTTTCTTTTTGTAAATAAGATGGATCAGCCGGGAACGGACAGAGCAAAGCTGATGGAAGAACTGAAAGCACGGCTGGATGGCAGGTGCGTGGACTTCGGGAAAGACCAGGACAGGGAGCAATATCTGGAAAATATTGCAGTCTGTGAAGAAGCCTTAATGGAGGAATACCTTGAAAGCGGGGAACTGCGAACAGAAGGAATCAGCAGGGCCATTGCTGCAAGAGAGATTTTTCCCTGCTTTTTCGGCTCTGCATTAAAGCTGACCGGAGTGGAGGAATTCCTGGAGGGAATCAGAACTTTTGCCGGATCGTCTCTGAAGCAGACGGAAGGCTTTGGTGCCAGAGTATTTAAGATTTCCAGAGATGGACAGGGCAATCGGTTGACCCATATGAAGATTACCGGTGGAAGCCTGCGGGTAAAGACAACAGTACATGGAGAAAAGGCAGACCAGGTCAGGATTTATTCCGGCGCCGGATATGAACTGGCGGAAGAAGTTTTTCCCGGAACAGTCTGCGCAGTCACAGGACTGAAAAGTACTTATTGCGGTCAGGGGCTTGGATGTGAGGAAGAAGGGGCATTACCGTTACTGGAGCCGGTACTTACTTACAAAATTGAACTTCCAGAGGGCTGCGACGTACATAAAATGCTGGGGCAGTTAAAACAGTTGGAGGAAGAGATCCCGGAACTGCATATTGTGTGGAAAGAAGCCGTAGGAGAGATTCATGCTCAGGTAATGGGAGAGGTACAGATAGAGATATTGAAAAGCCTGATTCGGGAGCGCTTTGATGCAGAGGTAGGCTTTGGTACCGGAAGCATTGTATACAAAGAGACTATTGCTGCGCCTGTAGAGGGAGTGGGACATTTTGAACCTTTGCGTCACTATGCGGAGGTACATCTGCTCATGGAGCCGGGAGAGCCCGGCAGCGGACTGCAGTTTTTAAGCCGCGTCAGTGAAGATGTACTGGACCGCAACTGGCAGAGGCTGATCATGACTCATCTGGAAGAGCGGCAGCATCCGGGCGTACTTACCGGTTCGGAGATAACGGATATGCGTATCACGCTGATTGCCGGAAAAGCCCATTTGAAGCATACGGAGGGCGGTGACTTCAGGCAGGCTACCTATCGTGCTGTGCGCCAGGGGCTTAGAAAAGCAGCATGTGTTCTTCTGGAACCGGTGTATGAATTTACCTTGGAACTGCCTACGGATATGATTGGCCGGGCAATGACCGACATTCAGAAGATGCAGGGAAGCTTTGAGACGCCTGTGACAGAAGGAGAGCTTTCTGTTTTGAAAGGAAAAGCGCCTGTACTTACCATGCGGGATTATCAGATGGAAGTCACTACCTACACAAGGGGACGAGGGCGGCTGACCTGCAGTTTAAAAGGATATGAGCCCTGTCATAATGCGCAGGAAGTCATAGAACAGACGGGGTATGACCCGGAGGCTGACCTGGAAAATCCTACGGGCAGCGTATTCTGCGCTCACGGCGCAGGATTTGTAGTTGATTGGCATCAGGTGGATGAATATGCTCATCTGGAACTTTTAGGGGAAGGCTATTATTCAGATGATGAGGAGCTGGACTATTATGATGCGGAGGCGGTGAGCAATGCCGTTTCTGCAGGTTTTGAAAGCGGTGCGGGAAAAGGAGAAAGAAGCGGGGGAACCGACTATATTACAGAAGAGGAACTGGAAGAGATTTTCAGCAGAACTTATGGTCCGGTCAAGCGAGAAAGGAACCGCTTTCATCGCAATAAAGGGCAGGAGCGAATAGAAGCTTCCGCGGCTTACAGGCCAAGACTAAGGGTAAAACAGGAAGAATATCTTCTGGTGGATGGGTATAATATTATTTTTGCATGGGAAGAGCTGCGGGCGCTGGCACAGACCAATATTGACAGTGCCAGAGACAAGCTGATGGATATATTGTGCAACTATCAGGGCTATCGTCAGAATACCTTGATTCTTGTCTTTGATGCTTATAAAGTGAAAGGAAATCCCGGCAGTGTTACCAAATATCACAATATTTATGTGGTGTATACCAAGGAGGCAGAGACTGCGGATCAGTATATCGAGAAGACAGTTCATGATATCGGCAGAAAATATCAGGTGACCGTAGCCACTTCCGATGCACTGGAGCAGATTATCATCTGGGGACAGGGAGCCATCAGACTTTCCGCTCTGGGGCTCAAAGAAGAGGTGGAGAAAGCATCCAGAGAAATCCGGGAGACGTGGCAGGAGAAGCTGCCGGGAGAGCGGAACAGACCGTTTCAAGAGCTTCTTCAGAACAAAGAAGATAGACAAGAACAGAATCGGAAATAGAAGAAAGAAGATAGAAGAAAGGGGACATTTTGCATGTTGGATTTGGCAGCAGTTGTACAGCAGGTAGATACTTTATATGCGCAGAACAGAGGAAAAGATGCAGAAAGTCTGTTGAAAGAAAACATTGTGCAGGCAGTACAGGAGGAAGATGATAATGCACTTCTGACGCTTTTAAATGAATTGATTGGATATTACCGGGAGACCAGTAAAGTAGAAGAGTCTTTCGCCCTGGCAGATCAGGCGCTTGTTCTGATAAAACAGATGGGGTTGGAAGGAACGCTCCCTTATGCTACTACGCTGCTCAATATTGCCAATGCTTACCGTGCGGGGGGCAGACTGAAAGATTCCCTGCACTGTTATGAGAAGACCATGGCGGTGTATGATAAGCTGTTATCTTCTGAGGACATGCTGGTGGCAAGCCTTCATAATAATATGAGCCTTCTATATCAGGAAATGGGGCAGTTTGAGGCGGCAAAGCAAAGCCTGCTGCATGCCTTTAAAATCGTGTCCTGCCATGAGGAAGCTTATTTTGAACTGGCAGTTACCTGCGCCAATCTGGCAAATACTTGTCTGACATTGAATGAGGATGAGGAGGCAAGCGGTTATTTTCAGAATGCAATCAGGCTGTTTGAGGAGCATGGAATCGAAGATGCCCATTATAGTGCTGCGCTTTCTTCTCTGGGAACCTATTATTTTAAACAGGGAAATTATGAAGCGGCAGCAGGAAATTTTATCAAAGCAATGGAATGCATGCGGAAAAATCTGGGGGAAAATGAGTATTATCATCGGTTGAAGGAGAATTTGGAACTCTGTGAAGAAAAGTTGGCGGTTGGCAGGGGAGACGCAACAGCAAGTGAAGAAAATATTTCAGTCGATAAAGAGAAGATGGGAAAAGGCATTGTTCAGACAGCGCCGGAAAGAATGTCGGGCCTTGCACTCAGCCGGGCATATTATGAGGCTTATGGAAAGCCTATGATACAGGAGCAGTTTTCAGATTATGAAGATAAAATAGCGGTGGGGCTGGCAGGAGAAGGTTCCGATTGCTTTGGCTTTGATGATGAGACATCCAGAGATCACGACTGGGGACCTGACTTTTGCATGTGGATAACGGAAGAGACAGAAAGAGAGATTGGGAATAAGCTGAGAGAAGCTTACGCAGCCCTTCCTCAGGAATTCATGGGATATACGAGGGCGGTCAGCGCCCGAGGAAACCAAAGACGCGGTGTACAGACCATCAATAGCTTCTATGGAAGACTTCTGGGAACAAGAGACTGGGAGAAAATTGGAGAAGCAGCTGTTATGGCGCAGGATAACGAGGTGGTGCAGGAGCAGGCTTTTGACCGGCAGCAGGTTTTCAGGCAAGAGCAGGCTTTCTGGCAGAGCATGCAGGATGCTTCTCTGGCTGCTGCTGTAAACGGCGAAATTTTCTGCGACCCACAGGGTATTTTCAGCAGTGTACGAAAGCAGCTGGCAGCCGGTTATCCCCAACAGATACAATATCTGAAACTGGCGGAAAGTGCAGCCCGTTTTGCCCAGACAGGACAGTACAATTACGCTCGTATGCTCAACAGAGGGGATAATATCACTGCAATGATGATGCTGGGTGATTGCCTGAAAGAAGCCACAAAACTGTGTTACTATATGGAAAATCAATATCCGCCCCACGATAAATGGCTGGTGAAGGGCTTGGGGCAGTTAGCGGAAGGCGAAGAAATACAGAAGCTTCTGCAAAACGTGACTGAGAGCATACAAAATATTTCCAATCCTAAAGAAGGAGAAAGTTATGCAGGTAAAAGCGGAGAAGCGGTACGCGCTGAAATGAGCAGTCAAAACCGCATAACGCAGGCAATCGAAGATTTGGCTGCAAAACTGGTACAGATGATGTACAGTAAAGGCTTTATCAGTGATACAGACCCCTATCTGGATGCCCATACCGGTGAGCTTCTGGCAAAATCCCGGTATGCTTCCAAAACTAACGCGGAATTGGTCAATGACATTGCCCAAATAGAGTTTACCGCCTTTGATAAAGTCCGCAATGTAGGCGGAAGAGCCTCCTGCCAGGACGATTGGTTTACTTTCTCTATCATGCGAAAAAGCCAGTATCTGACTTGGAACCGTACGATGCTTTTGCAATATCTGTATGATTTTAAAAGAGAGCTTTCCAGAGGACACAATCTCATCGAGGAAAAATACGGTCGAATGATGGAAAGTACAGCACCACAGGAATATGAACGGATCAAAGAGCATTTTCCGAAGCTGAGTGAACAGAAAAAACAGATCATTGAAGCTGTAGTGCAGATGCAGGTAGGATGGATGGAGGAATTTGAGAAATGCTACCCTACTCTGGCAGGCAATGCCAGAAGTATCCATACCTCGGAAGATAACTTGTACAATACCTCCTATGAAACTTACCTGAGAGGAGAAATCAGTACTTACTCCGATAAAATGCTGGAGCTGTATGGAAGATATGTGGTGGAATATGCCCGAAACGGTGAAAATCTCACTGATGCGATCATGAAAAACAGTGTGGAGATGTATGGATATCGTAATCTGGAGGAAGCGGAAGAGCAGATGAGCAGGCTGCGGATATAGCGGCAGCCTGCTATCTTCGATATCTGATTTCTTCAATCACAGCGTGTACTGTATACAAGCTTAGATGGCGCAGTCCCATATTTGTTGCGGAAGACTTTGCTGAAATACAAGGCATCTTCATAACCAACAGACAGAGCAACCTCGCTGATACTGTCATATTCTCCGTTATCAATAATATTTTTTGCTTGAGTAAGCCGCTTGTTAATAATATATTTCTGCGGACTAGTCCCGAATTGTGAGACAAATATCTTGCGAAAGTATGTATCCGATACGCTGCAATAGGTGTGAAGCTCGTGGGCTTTCAGGCTGCAGTCGAAAATATGTTCCTTCAGATATTCCACAGCCGGTTCGATGATCCTGTATTGCGATTTACTTCTGTAGTCGGCCTTCTCTGCATCACATATTTGAGAAAGAATATTATAAAAGATGGAAATACATTTATATTCATCGGAGCGTGAGCGGAACAGCCATAAATGTACCAGAGTATTACAAATATGGTTGATATCCGCAAAATTATTCATAGGGTACAGGCGTGGCCTGGCGTTTTCGATTTCAGCATCAAAGCAGATGGCGATGAACTTGCTGCTATCCTCGCAGGTACGTCTGACGGTGTAACCGGAACCTTTAGGAATATAGAGCATTGTTCCTTCCCTGAGTTCCATGATCTGCGTTCCGAAGTCGTAATGACTGGAACCGCTTATCTTAAAAATAAAACCGTGATTCGGACGATTCCGGTTGACTTTAAACAGACTGGAATCGCCGGATACGATATCTAATAGTTTTATATTTTCTATATAATCAAACATAATATCACCCCAACCGATTGTAACATGAAAGAATTGTATGCGCAACGCTTGTTGGCTGAACTGTTTCAAAAATTCCATATTGTTTTGATATTTCCATTTACAACAGCTTTCGCAATGATATAATGAAACCAATGAAAAATCACAGCATTTCGCTGAAAAGGAATAGGAGATGGAATCGTATGGGAGAGAAGATCAAATGCGAAAAGTTGTTCCAAAGAATTGAGGAACTGGAAAAAGAGTACATAGATTTCTGGGTGGATGTGTGCAATATCGAAAGTCCCACCGAATATAAGGAAGGTGTGGACCGTGTGGGAAATTTTATTGCTGAAAAGGCCCGCAGGCGCGGTTGGAAGATCGAAGTGCAGGAACAGCCGATATCCGGCAACTGTATCTGCATTACTATGAACCCGGATGCTGAGGCACAGCCTGTTTGCTTTTCCGGGCACATGGATACGGTTCATCCGATAGGTTCCTTCGAAGAAGTTCCGGTACACTGTGATAAGGAGAAAATTTACGGTCCCGGAGTGTGTGACTGTAAGGGCGGAATCGTTTCATCGTTTCTGGCCATGGCGGCACTGGAGGATATCGGGTTTAAAGAGCGTCCTGTAAAGCTTCTGCTTCAGAGCGACGAGGAGACCAGCAGCAGGGCAAGCAACAAATCCACGGTTGATTTTATGTGCAAAAAAGCCGAGAATTGTATTGCTTTCCTGAATGCAGAAGGATTTAAGTCAGGCTCGGCAATTTATACCAGAAAAGGAATCAGCCGGTATTCTTTTGAGATTACAGGCAAATCGATACATGCCTCTAATTGTCCGGATGGTATCAGTGCTATTAGGGAAGCCGCTTATAAAATTATTGAACTGGAGAAAATGAAAGATGCAGAAGGCATTACCTGCAGTTGTGGGCTGATAAGCGGCGGCACAGCTGAGAATACCGTTCCCGAAAAGTGTACGTTTACAGCAGATATCCGTTTTAATAATAAAGAAGAAATGCAGGAAGCGGAAAAAATTGTCAATAAAATTGCTGCAAAGTCATACGTTTCAGGCAGCTTATGTAAAGTGACTTTGAAAAGTCGCCGCATTGCAATGGAGCTGACCGAGCGAAATGCAGCGCTTTTAGAAAAGCTGAATACGATTTATGAGCAGAACCACCTGCCCGTTCTGAAAGGCAAGAAAAGCGCGGGGGGATCGGATGCAGCGGAGATAACGGATTATGGTCATCCTTGTCTGGACTCTCTTGGGGTAGAAGGTGGAAATATCCACACACCGGATGAATACGCATATCTTCGCAGCCTGACGTATTCTGCGAAAATGCTTGCGGCAGCAGCATATTGTTTGTAAATAAAAGTTTGACAAATCTTAAAAAAATGCATATACTATAACCAATCTTACAGATTGCAAATGCTATGAAAAGAAGAGTAAGAGCGAAAGGTAACCACAGAGAGTCCCGGCAGGTGAGAGGGGATGCGAAGAGTCGTTCTGAACATGGTCTTGGAGCTGCGCACCGACTACAGTTACGCTGTATAGGCTGCGACGGGAGCACCCGTTAACGTGCCGGACTATCGATGTACCATTTTACATCCGTAGTTGCAGAGGCTGCTGTCGCAAGGCAGAAGCGAATTTGAGGTGGTAACACGAAGCGAAAAGAGGAAGCCCGGCAGGCAGTGCCTGAAGCGCAATCCGATACTACAAGCTCTCGTCCTCGAAAATAAATTTTTCGGGGGTGAGAGCTTTTATTTTTGTGATGCTAAGTGCAACCAATTTCAAAGAATAATCGAAAGGTAAGGTAAAAAATGTGTAGAAAAATCTTAATCGCAGGAGCCTGGCCCTATGCCAATGGTTCCCTTCATATCGGCCACCTGGCCGGACTTTTGCCGGGAGATGTACTGGCAAGATATTACAGAGCATTCGGAGATGACGTTTATTATGTGTCCGGCAGCGACTGCCACGGCACACCGGTAGCCATCCGGGCGAGAAAAGAGGGAAGTACCCCGGAAACAGTAAGTGATGGATATCATGAAGAATTCAAAGAAGTTTTCCGAAAAATGGGCTTCTCCTATGATGTATACGGTAAGACCAGTCAACCGGAGCATATCAGCTTTGTACAGGAGTTTCATAGAAAGTTATATCAATCAGAATATGTATATGAAAAAGAAACGCCCCAGGCTTATTGTGAAAAGTGCGAGCGATTCCTGGCTGACCGTTTTGTAGAGGGAACCTGCCCCAAGTGTGGCGGACCGGCGAGAGGAGACCAATGCGATACCTGCGGCGCAGTGTTGGAGCCGGAAGAGCTGTTGGAACCTCATTGCGCTGTCTGTGGAGAGACCATTGTTCTGAGAAAAAGCAATCATTTGTATCTTGCACTGATAAAATTGCAGGATAAGCTGCAAAATCTGGTGGATGTCCATACAAACTGGCGGAAAAATGCCATAGCTTTCAGCAACCGATATCTCCAGGAAGGATTGCAGGACCGCGCGCTCACCAGGGATCTTGATTGGGGAATCGATGTACCGAAAGAGGGGGATGAAGGTAAGAAGATATATATCTGGGCGGAAAACGTGCTTGGCTACTTGTCCATGAGTGCACTGGCTGCTGCGGAAAGAGGAACTGACTGGGAAGAGCTATGGAAAGGAACAAACCCAAATGTCCGTCACTATTACGTGCATGCCAAAGACAATATTCCTTTCCATACCATCATCCTTCCTGCACTGCTTTTGGCTGAGGGGGAGAATTGGCATCTGCCGGATGAAATCATCTCTTCGGAATATTTGACCCTGGAGGGACGTAAGATTTCCACCAGCTTAAACTGGGCAATCTGGGTCAAAGATATCGCAGAAGCGTTCCAACCGGATGCCATCCGTTATTTTCTCATAGCTAACGGTCCCCAGAAACGGGATACCGACTTTACGGCAGAAGAATTTGTAAAGAGTGTGAACGGTGAGCTTCTGGGTAATTACGGCAACTTTGTGAACAGAAGCCTTGTCTTCATTCGCAAATATTTTGACGGCTGCGTACCGGAAGGGCAGATAGACCCTACCTTGCAGGGAGAACTCAATATTTTATACGGAAAAGCAGGAAGATTGATTGAAAACGGCCGCTTCAAAGAAGCCCTGGAAGCAATCATGGAGCAGCTGCGAAAGGCCAACAAATATTTTGATACAAAGCAGCCCTGGCTCACCAGAACCCAAAATCCGCTATCCTGCCGTAATACGCTTTATAATTGCGTACAGGTAATCGCCAATGCCGCAGTACTCTTGGCACCGTTTTTGCCTTTTTCTTCGGAAAAAATAGCAGACTGGCTGGGAACAGACCTGAAATGGGGCTTCCACAGTGTGCCGGGTGGCAGAAAGGTGCCGGAATCGGAAGTATTGTTTACACGGCTTGACACGGAGCAGGCACGGCTCGAAATCAGTGGTTTTGCTTCCGGTACTGATTCGGTGTGAGCCCCCTGTACTTCCGGAATACTTTTACAAAATAGCTGCTGTCATTAAACCCGCATTCCAGACTGATGGCGGTTACCGGCAGATCGGTGGCATGCAGCATCTGGGCAGCCTGTTCAATGCGATAGCTGTTCACGTAATCTAAAGGCGTCTGGTGGGTGATCGAGTGAAAGAAGCGGCAGAAATACCTCGGGTTCATGCCTGCTTCTTTCGCCAGGATCTCCAGCGTAATGGGAGACGCATAATGCTTTTCAATATATTCCAGAACAGACTTTACCTGATCGATGCGGTGGGAGCTGCCGGAAGAACTTTCCTGATTGGGCGCATAATATCCCCTTTGTATAATAGTGGTAAAGAGTCTGCCAATGTCGGAAATAGTAATTAATTCATGACAATCCCCCATCTCAGAAGGGAAGGCTCCTGTTCGGTGAAGCTGCTTCCTGTAAACAGTCATTAATTCTGAAACAATGTCTGCAATTTCCGGATACTTCCCCCTATCATAATGAATCTGAGGCAGCAAAAGCATTCGGTAAATCGGTCTGAGATACTTTTTTACCATTTCCAGATTGCGGAACAGTCCGTGGAGGTCAAACAAAAAGCATTCATAGACACAGTCCTGCGGAATGCCGCCGTGGAGCATACCGTCCCGAATAAGCAGGACATCTCCGGCCTTTGCTGTATGCAGCACATCATCCGTATAAATGGGAAAAGTACCCTGCAGTACGTAAATGAGTTCCCATTCCTTATGCCAATGTACAGGCATATGATACCGTGGATGGTCACAGTCGATATAAAAATATTCAACGGGGAATTCCGGGGTCCCATGCTGTTTTGTCTCATGAAAAGTAAGTGAATGCATCATATTTCTCCACTACAAGTGATTATTTTACCATTTTGAGAGATTATACCACAAGAAAGGCAAAGCAATCAATGATAAAATAAAAGTACTTGATATTACTGTAGAAAGGAAGAAATATTATGGCAGAGAACAGATTAATCGGACAGTATCCCGTAATCGGTATCCGTCCTACCATCGACGGAAGAAGAGGATATCTGAAAGTCAGAGAATCCCTGGAAGATCAGACTATGAATATGGCGAAAGCCGCTAAAAAATTATTTGAGGAGAACCTTCGCTACTCCAACGGAGAGCCTGTAAAGGTTGTGATTTCTCCCACCACCATCGGCCGTGTGGCAGAAGCTGCCCAGTGTGCAGATTATTTTGCAAGAGAAGGCGTTGAAATTACCTTGACTGTTACCCCTTGCTGGTGCTATGGTGCAGAGACCATGGATATGGACAGAAAGACCATCAAAGGTGTATGGGGCTTTAACGGTACCGAACGTCCCGGTGCAGTATATCTGGCATCCGTACTGGCTACCCATGCTCAGAAAGGGCTGCCTGCATTCGGTATCTACGGACATGATGTTCAGGATGCAGATGCAACGGATATTCCTGAGGATGTTGTAGAGAAGCTGCTTCGTTTCGGTCGTGCAGCAGTTGCAGTAGCTACCATGAGAGGTAAATCTTATCTCCAGATTGGTTCCATCTGTATGGGTATCGGCGGTTCCATTATCGATCCTTCTTTTATTGAAGAATATCTGGGTATGCGCGTTGAATCTGTAGATGAAGTTGAAATCATCCGTCGTATGAGCGAAGGTATCTATGATGAGGCGGAATTCCAGAAAGCATATGCATGGACCAAAGAAAAGTGCAAACTGGGCTTCGACAAGAATCCTGTAGAAGTTCAGAAGACTCCTGAACAGACAGAAGAAGACCTGAAATTTGTTGTAAAGATGATGTGCATCATCAAAGATCTGATGAACGGTAACCCTAACCTTCCTGAAGGCCGCGAAGAAGAGATGGTTGGACACAATGCAATCGCTGCCGGTTTCCAGGGCCAGCGTCAGTGGACTGATTTTTATCCTAACTGTGACTTCCCGGAAGCTATGTTAAATACCTCCTTCGACTGGAATGGTGCAAGAGAGCCTTACATTCTGGCTACTGAAAATGACGTACTGAATGGAATCGGCATGCTGTTCATGAAGCTTCTGACCAACCGTGCACAGATTTTCGCTGATGTTCGTACATATTGGAGTCCTGAGGCTGTTAAGAAAGCTACCGGTGGTTATGAAATCGAAGGTGTTGCAAAAGAAGCCGGCGGATTCATCCATCTGATCAACTCCGGCGCAGCATGTCTGGATGCCAACGGACAGGCTAAAGATGAAAACGGCAATAACGTAATGAAGCCCTGGTATGAAGTTACTCAGGAAGACATGGATGCCATTCTGGATGCAACTACCTGGAATGCAGCTGACTACGGTTACTTCCGTGGGGGCGGATTCTCCTCCAGATTCGTAACCGAAGCAGAGATGCCTGTTACCATGATTCGTCTGAACCTGGTTAAGGGCTTAGGTCCTGTGCTGCAGATTGCAGAAGGCTGGACTGTAAAGCTTCCTGAAGAAGTGACAGATGTTCTGTGGAAACGTACTGACTACACATGGCCTTGTAGCTGGTTTGCTCCCAGATGTGATGGCAAGGAAGGTCCTTTCAAGACCGCTTACGACGTAATGAACAACTGGGGTGCTAACCACGGTGCTATCAGCTACGGTCATATCGGAGCTGACCTGATTACCATGTGTTCCATGCTGCGCATCCCTGTAAGCATGCACAACGTACCGGAAGAGAAGATTTTCCGTCCTGCTGCATGGAATGCATTCGGAATGGATAAGGAAGGCCAGGACTATCGCGCTTGTGCTGCATATGGTCCTCTGTATAAATAAGGAGGCACTATGTTAAAAGGAATTCCTAAGATTTTATCACCGGAGCTTTTGAAAGTATTATGTGAAATGGGGCACAGCGACAGGCTTGTCATTGCGGACGGCAATTTCCCATCGGAATCTATCGGAAAAAATGCCAAAGTCATCCGCATGGACGGCCACGGTGCCTGTGATGTCCTGAAAGCCATTCTGCAGGTGTTCCCTCTCGATACTTATGTAGAGAAACCTGTGAACCTGATGCAGGTCATGCCCGGAGATAATGTGGAGACCCCTATCTGGGATGAATATGAAAAAATCGTAGTTGCTGCTGACGAAAGAGGCGGCACTGCAATCGGACAGATTGAGAGATTTGCTTTCTATGAGGAAGCAAAGACGGCTTATGCGATCATTGCAACAGGAGAAGGCGCTTTATATGCTAATGTCATGCTGCAGAAAGGTGTCGTGGTATAACGGAATATGGTATAGCCGCTAGATCCAACAAACTGCGAATATTTGCTTTGATACGCGGCGGCAGCATATGAATGCCGGAAAGTGTCGGTTGGCTTTTGCCACCGACACTTTTTAGAGTACGCATAGCCGTTGGACGGTGTATAACGGATTAGGTGACAGCTTATGGATTTGTGAGTTGTTGCCAATTTTTGGCGCAAAAAGTGTCACATTTCATGAAGATAGCACTTGCTAAATAACAGGAAACAGGCTTATACTTTTGTTATCCAATAATTGCCACAGAACAGTAAAAGAGTGGCATAAAACAGAGAGGAAAAGAACATGATACACGAAACATTTGACATTAAAAACAGCGGCTCTCAGGATTATGCCGCACTTCATCTGTACCTTTTAGAGGATTCCAAAGAAATTAAGATTCACACAAGGCCGATGATTCTCGTTTGCCCCGGCGGCGGATATCATTTTACTTCGGACAGAGAAGCAGAAATCGTTGCACTGCAGTTTGCAGCTATGGGTTATCATGCAGCAGTATTGAGATATTCTGTTGCTCCGGCAGTCTTCCCGGCAGCCATCTTAGAAGTGGCGAAATCCGTAATCCTGATCAGAGAGCATGCTGAAGAGTGGCATGTGGATCCTGATAAAATTACTGTTCTGGGCTTTTCCGCTGGTGGTCATCTGGCAGCAAGCTACAGCCTGTTCTGGCATCAGGACTGGATGGCTGAGAAGATGGGAGTAGAGAAAGAGACACTGCGTCCCAATGCTATGATCCTGAGCTATCCTGTAATTACTTCCGGAAAATATGCACATAATGGATCCTTCATGAATCTATTGGGTGAAGAGTACGAGACCAGAAAAGAAGAGTTCTCCCTGGAGAATTGTGTCACCGAGAATGCGCCGAGAGCATTTATCTGGCATACCTATGAAGATCAGGCTGTGCCGATTCAGAACTCCCTGTTCCTGGTAAATGCATTGGTAGAGCATAAGATTCCGGTAGAGTATCATATTTTCCAGAAGGGCGGACATGGATTGTCTTTGGCCAACAGACTGACCGGAAATGTGGGTCACGGACCGGCAGGCGCAGCCTCAGCATGGATTGGGTTAGTGCATCAGTGGATTGAGAACTGGTTGGCTGAGGAATAAGGATATTAACACGAAGATAACCGACTTTAGCGAGGGCGGTTATTTTTGTGCGCAATCCACAAAAAATACTTGCCAAACCAGTAAAAAAGTACTATACTAATCTCGTTCATAAAGGTAAAGTTCTTCGGGGCAGGGTGAGATTCCCTACTGGCGGTAACAGCGCAGGCTGAAGTCCGCGACCCGCAAGTTTTCTTGCGGCTGATCCGGTGCAAGTCCGGGACCAACAGTATAGTCTGGATGAAAGAAGAAAAGATATCAGGCGAAGGTCTGGTACTGTCAGCATACATTATGCCCCGGATGTGTTTATGTCCGGGGATTTTCTTTTGCAGTCTGACAGGCGGAGAATTTTCCTTTTCACAGTTTTTTACTTGAAAGGAGATTTTTTAAATGAATGAATTAATCAAAAGTGTAGTTGAAAATGCAACCTTTGTGTTGGAATTCCTGGCGATTATCGTGGGATTGTTTGTGGTAGCGTTAGCGCTTGAGAAAATGGCCCAGAAGAAGCGGGGAGTAAAAGAACCCATCTTTAACACCCGAAAGATGGCCATGATCGGTATGTTCTCGGCGATAGCCATGATCCTCCACCTGTTTGACTTTCCAATACCCTTTGCACCGCCATGTTATAAGCTGGATTTCAGCGAACTGCCTATCCTGATCGGTACCTTTGCATTTGGACCGGCAGCGGGGGTTATGATGGAGTTTTTGAAGATTCTGCTGAAGCTCTGTGTGAAAGGCACCACTACCGCCTTTGTGGGAGATCTGGCCAATTTCGTTATCGGCTGCAGCTTTATTTTACCGGCTTCTGTTATTTACGCTTTTGGCAAAAATAAAAAGAGTGCTATTGCCGGCTGTGTGGTGGGAACCCTCATACTGACCGTATTCGGGACCGCATTTAATGCAGTGTATCTGGTTCCGGCTTTCGCAAAGCTTTCCGGTATGTCCTTGGAATCCATCCTGCAGGCAGGGGCTGCGGTGAATCCGCTGGCAACAGGAGACAGCATTGTGAATTTTGTGGTTGCCTGTGTGGCTCCTATGAATCTGATCAAAGGTACGGTAGCTTCCGTAGTAACCATGGCAGTGTACAAGCCCTTAAGCCCGATCATCAAAACAGGACATCGCATGTAGGCGTCTCAAAGCATCAAAGTTACTTGGTGAAGGGTGATCCCTCAGAGAAGATATTCGCTTGAAAATTTTTGCGGGCACGATTTTCAGCCGAATATCTTCTCTGGCTGAACTGCGATAACAAAAGAAATACTTGCGTTTTTATTCAAATTGCAATAGAATGAAAGCACCTGCATAAGCAGGTGCTTTTTGCAATAGATGCGTCCGACGGCGCACATTTTGGTAAAAAGAAAACGTAAGGATTTTGCACAAGCGAAAAGCGTGACCGGTCAAGAAAGGAAAAAACATGGTAGAAGTAGATGTAAAGATCCAGGCGGGGGATTTGTATGACTATCTGTTGATGCACACTTATAATGGGCCTTCAGGGCTGCTGGGCAGTTGCTTTGGTGCACTGCTTGTGGTGATCGCCCTGATGAAATCTCAGTGGATATACCTGATTGCAGGAATTGTCCTTTTGGCGTACCTGCCCTGGACGCTGTTTATCAAGAGCAGACAGCAGGCACTGAATCCGGCTTTTCTAAAACCACTTCATTATGTGTTGGATGAAGAAGGTATTACGGTATCCCAGGATGGCGTGGAGCAGAAGCAGGCATGGGAAGATATGGTAAAAGCAGTGTCCACTACCAAAAGCATCATTGTATATACCTCCAAAGTAAATGCAACGATTTTCCCCAAGAGAGAACTGGGAAACCAGAAGGCTGCTTTGATTGAAATGATTTCTACTCATATGCCGCCTGCAAAGGTGAAAATCAAGGAATAAGAGGATTGAGGATTAGAAAAATGGCGTTGAAAGTGATAGAGAGTCATTCCCCTCAGGAGACGTTTGCAATAGGGGAACAGATTGGAAAAGAAGCACGGCCCGGGCAGGTGTATACCCTGATCGGTGATCTTGGCGTGGGCAAGACCGTCTTTACCCAGGGCGTGGCAAGTGGACTTGGGATTACAGAACCCGTGAACAGTCCTACTTTTACCATTGTTCAGATTTATGACGAAGGCAGGATGCCTTTTTACCATTTTGATGTGTATCGCATCGGTGATGTGGAAGAAATGGAAGAAATCGGGTACGAGGATTGTTTCTACGGAGAAGGTATCTGCCTGATCGAGTGGGCTAACTTAATCGAGGAGATACTGCCCGAACACTATATTCAGATTACCATTGAAAAGGATTTGGAAAAAGGATTTGATTACCGAAAGATAACAGTGGAGGACAGATAGATGAAAATATTGGGACTGGACAGCTCAGGATTGGTGGCAAGTGTAGCAGTTGTGGAAAACGATGTGCTTTTAGCGGATTATACTGTGGATTATAAAAAAACACACTCACAGACACTGCTGCCCATGCTGGACGAGATTCGCAATATGATTGAACTGGACCTTAACTCCATAGATGCAATAGCCATAGCAGCAGGACCGGGTTCCTTTACCGGACTGAGAATCGGTGCTGCCACTGCAAAAGGACTGGGACTTGCCCTTGATAAGCCACTGGTAGAAGTGCCTACACTGGAGGGACTTGCCTATCAGCTCTGCGGTACGGACAGACTGGTATGCCCGCTTATGGATGCAAGGAGAAGTCAGGTATATTCCGGAATCTACAGCTTTTGCCGCGAAGGATTAAGCTTCCGTATGGATGTGGTAAAAGAGCAGTGCGCTGTGGATATCTCCGTAATGATAGAAAGCTGTAACGAGTTGGGAAAAGAAGTCATTTTCTTGGGAGACGGCGTTCCTGTATTTGCCAAGAAGCTGGCAGAAGAAATGAAAGTTCCCTACAGCTTTGCCCCGGCTCATTGTAACCGCCAGTCTGCTGCAAGTGTGGCAGCGCTGGGGGCTGTTTATTATACCCAGGGCAAAACTGTGACAGCAGCAGAGCATCAGCCGGAATATCTGCGTATGAGTCAGGCAGAGAGAGAACGTGCGGAAGCAGAGCGGGCTGAGAACGAGCATGCCGGGAACGAGCATGCGCAGGCGTAAGGACAGGAGTAAAATATGGGAAAGCCGGAGGAAGTGATGAGTGAAAATCTGATAATTCGTCCTATGGAACCGGAAGATGTGGAGCGTGTCAGCCAAATAGAGGCGGAATGCTTTACCATGCCCTGGTCTGCGGCGGCGTATCGTGACGTACTGAAGGATGAAAAGTACCTGTACCTTGTCGCTGTCATAGACGGACAGGTGGCAGGAATGTGCGGTGTCACCAATATTTTAGGAGAAGGCGACATCAATAATGTGGCCGTTACAGAAAAATACAGAGGACAGGGAATTGCTTTTGCCATGCTTTCCGAGCTGATTTGCCGAGGGGAAGCTTTTGGGATTACAGAGTTTACCCTGGAAGTGCGCGTCAGCAATGCATCGGCCATCCATGTCTATGAGAAACTGGGATTTCGGTCGGAGGGAATCCGCCCCGGATTTTATGAAAAACCGGTAGAAGATGCCATGATCATGTGGCGCAGGCAGACAGTACCAGCAATTACCACTTAAATATGACAAAATTTTCGCTATAATCAGAGCTGTAACAAGTAGTTGAAGATACTGCAAAGGGAGGATTATTATGCGTGAATATCATATGATAGAATATAACGAACTGGCAAAAGTGGTGTGTAATGGCTGTGGAAAAGAACTGCGGGTAGAAAATGGTTACCTGAAAGAAGAGTGCTTCAGTGCAGAGCAGATTTTTGGATATTTCAGCCAAAAAGACGGTGTACGCCATCGTTTTGACCTGTGCGAGGAGTGTTATGAAAGAATCATCAGCAGCTTCGCTGTGCCCGTGGATGAGGACGAGGTGGAAGAGCTGCTTTAAATTTTTTGAGAAGTGAGGAAAAATATGCTGGATGTATGTTTACTGGGCACCGGCGGAATGATGCCGCTGCCTTATCGTTGGCTTACGTCTCTGATGATGAGATATAACGGAAAGAGTATACTGATCGACTGTGGGGAAGGAACGCAGATCGCTTTGAAGGAAAAGGGCTGGAGCCCCAACCCAATTCACATTATCTGCTTCACTCATTACCATGCCGATCATATCAGCGGCTTACCGGGAATGCTGCTCACAATGGGAAACGCAGAACGCAAAGAACCTCTTACCCTGATCGGTCCTAAAGGACTGAACCGGGTGGTGAGCGCACTGCGCGTTATCGCACCGGAGCTGCCTTTTGAAATCCGGTGTATTGAAATTACAGAAAATGAACAGCAGTTTACTTTTGACGGATTCCGTTTGGAGGCTTTCCGGGTCAATCACAACGTGCTTTGCTACGGTTACAGTATGGTAGTAGAGCGGGCTGGCAGGTTCCAACTGGAGAAAGTACTGGAAATGGGCATCCCCAAGCCCTACTGGAGCAAGCTGCAGAAAGGGCAGACAATCGTAGACGGTGATAAGACCTATACCCCGGATATGGTACTGGGAGAAGCCAGAAAAGGGCTGAAAGTGACTTATTGCACAGACACACGCCCTACGGAAAGTATTGAAAGACACGCAGTTGGCTCGGACCTTCTCATACTGGAGGGCATGTACGGAGAGCCGGACAAGCTGATCAAAGCTAAGGAAAATAAGCATATGACCATGTATGAGGCTGCTAAGATCGCGTCCGCAGTCGATGTTCCACAGTTATGGCTCACCCACTACAGCCCCTCTATGACCCACCCGGAGGAATTTATGAAGGATGTAAAGAAGATTTTCCCTCAGGCGGTTGCAGCCAGAGACGGCAGAACTTTGGAACTTATGTTTGAAGACGAGGAAGAAAAGCAATGAGTGATACAAAAGATGTTTTTATTTTGGCAATTGAGAGTTCCTGTGATGAGACGGCGGCCTCTGTGGTGAAGAACGGCAGAGAGGTGCTGTCTAATGTGATTTCTTCCCAGATTGCACTGCATACTTTATATGGCGGTGTAGTACCGGAAATTGCATCCAGGAAACATATCGAGAAGATCAACCAGGTAATTGAAGAAGCCCTGAAAGAGGCAGGGGTAACCCTTAAAGATATTACCGCCATTGCAGTGACGTACGGTCCGGGACTGGTAGGTGCACTTTTGGTAGGAGTATCCGCAGCCAAAGCCATCAGCTTTGCTACAGGCATCCCTTTGATCGGCGTACACCATATCGAAGGCCATATCAGCGCTAATTTTATTGAAAATAAAGAGTTGGAGCCGCCCTTCGTCTGCCTTGTGGCTTCCGGCGGTCACTCCCACCTGGTAGTAGTAAAAGGTTACGGAGAATACGAAATCATCGGACGTACCAGAGACGATGCGGCAGGAGAAGCCTTTGACAAAGTCGCAAGAGCCATCGGACTGGGTTATCCGGGCGGCCCTAAGATCGATAAGCTGTCCAAGGAAGGCAATCCTGATGCGATTCATTTTCCCAGAGCCAAAGTGCAGGAAAATGAATATGATTTCAGCTTCAGCGGATTAAAATCAGCAGTGCTCAATTATCTAAACGGCTGCCAGATGAAAGGGGAACCTGTCTGCAAAGCGGACGTGGCGGCATCTTTCCAGAAAGCAGTTATAGAAGTACTGGTGGAGCATTCCCTCCATGCAGTGAAAGAATTTGGCTACGATAAATTTGCCATAGCGGGTGGTGTGGCTTCCAACTCCTCTCTTCGTGCAGCTTTTGAAGAAGCCTGTGCTGAGAACCATGTGACTTTTTACCATCCATCCCCTATATTCTGCACGGATAATGCGGCTATGATCGGTGTGGCAGGATACTATGAATACCTGAAAGGTGTTCGCAGCGGACTGGATCTGAACGCCGTGCCCAATCTGAAGCTGGGGGAGCGATAAATTATGCCGGGAATAATTACAACCATTGCCATTGTGTTGTCTGCAGGCCAGGGCAAGCGAATGCACAGTGCCACCGCCAAACAATATCTATTGCTTGAAGAGAAGCCTATCCTGTACTACTCGCTGAAAGCATTCCAGGACAGCTGCATAGACCATATTATTCTGGTGACCGGTGCAGCCGACAAGGAATACGTTCAAAAAGAAATTGTAGAAAAATATGGTCTTACGAAAGTACGCTGCATCGTAGAGGGCGGAAAAGAAAGATATCATTCTGTTTACAATGGTCTTAGGGCCGCCAAAGCTTATGAGGAAGGCGAAAGCTACGCCTTTATTCATGATGGTGCCAGACCTTTTGTCACCGGAAAAATAATTGAAACAGCCCTTGCCTGTGTGCAGAAAGAACAGGCATGTGTAGTCGGGATGCCTGTGAAAGACACTATTAAGATTGCAGATGCAGAAGGGTACGCAGCAAGTACACCGAAGAGAAGCCTGGTCTGGACCATACAGACCCCTCAGGTGTTTGCACTGTCCCTGATCAGTGATGCTTATCAGGAATTGATCAATCGGGAAGAGGAATTGCTTGACAAAGGAATTCTGGTAACTGATGATGCCGGTGTGGTAGAATTGTTTACAGATAAAAAAATAAAATTCGTAGAAGGCTCCTATGAAAATATCAAGATTACCACACCGGAGGACCTGGATGTTGCAAAAATATTTTTGCGAAAATGCTGATAAAATGGGCGTTTGCGGCGCATTCGAAAATTTTTTTGAAAAAAAGTGAAAAAAGTTGTTGACAGTTGGAATCTTTTTTGATATTATATGTCTTGCGCTGAGCGAGAACGGAAAACAAACAGCACAGTGCTTGTTTGGAGAGATATCGAAGTGGTCATAACGAGGCGGTCTTGAAAACCGTTTGTCCGCAAGGGCGCGTGGGTTCGAATCCCACTCTCTCCGCTGGGAGCGAATGAGATTCTTCCCTGGTAATTTTATAGAGTTGATAAATCAGCTTGTCTGGAGAAGTACCCAAGAGGCTGAAGGGACACCCCTGGAAAGGGTGCAGGTCGTTAATAGCGGCGCGAGGGTTCAAATCCCTCCTTCTCCGTTCGGTAGTTCCAGAAAATTGCCGAATAGTACCTTGACAAATAAA
>JAFTVH010000172.1 GCA_017465845.1 Lachnospiraceae bacterium
AAACGAGAAAGAATTTACAACTTCTCCTCCCGTGCTTTGTAGTATAGCTTCTTGAAACTATTATTGCACAGATTGAAGGTGTTGAAAATCTTTCATTACTATTTGTGCCGCCGCAAAGCGGCGGAATGGAGATTATTATGAAGAAATTATTCACTACGTTACTTGCATCAGTTATGTGCTTAGCAGCTCTGACGGCATGCGGCAATAAGGGTACGAAAGATGTACTGGTGGTTGGCACCAACGCTGCATTCCCTCCTTTTGAGTATGTGGGAGATGACGGACAGCCTGACGGTTTTGATATTGCCTTGATCAAAGCAATCGGTGAGAAGCTGGGCATGGAAATCGAAGTACAGGATATGGAATTTGAATCTCTGGTAACTGCTATTGGTTCTAAAATAGATGCTGCCATCGCAGGTATGACGATCGATGAGGAGAGACTGAAAAGTGTAGACTTTTCTGAACCTTACTATGACGCAATACAGTATGTTATCGTACTGAAAGATTCTGAAATTAAGGGTGCAGATGATCTGAAGAATAAGACGATCGGCGTACAGCTGGCTACAACCGGTAATTACATTGCTGACGAAATTGAAGGTGCAACTGTAAAGAGCTATAATAAAGGTGTGGATGCAGTAAATGACCTGATCAACGGAAGAGTAGATTGTGTCATCATTGACAAGAATCCGGCAATGGTATTTACCGAGAAGTTTGCAGATAAGCTGACAGCTATTGACGGCGCAGAGTTCGATTTTGAAACAGAGCAGTATGCAATTGCCCTTCCTAAAGGAAGCGATATGGTAGAGAAAGTAAATCAGGCATTGGCTGATCTGAAAGAAGACGGTACTTTTGATGCACTGGTAGCTCAGTATATCGAGGAAGCAGAATAAATGATGCATAATTAATCACTTTTTTTGAGGATAATGGTTGTGCCATTATCCTCTTTTTGGTATGATAGACTCAAATGATTCGCCGGGCGAATGAAGTTTATTCAGGAGGAGAGAGGTTAGAGACGATGGAGTGGTTTCATTCTGTACAACAATGGTTTCTGTCGGTGCAGGACAAATTTTACATGGCTTTTATCGAGGGAGACCGATGGAAACTGTATTTTAAAGGACTGGGAGTTACCCTGGAGGTATCGCTGCTGGCGGCTGTTCTCGGTGTCGTCATCGGTACGATACTGGCATTCATGAAGCTGTCTATGCGTAAGAGCGGAAAACCTACCCTTTTGGCCAGGATTGCCGGTATCTATATTGATATTATAAGAGGTACGCCGTCTGTCCTGCAGCTATTGATTATGTGGTTTGTGGTATTAAAAAGCTGGAGGAGCGGAGTGCTTGTGGCTGGAATTACCTTTGGTATGAATTCCGGTGCCTATGTGGCGGAAATTGTGCGCGCCGGTATCCTTGCAGTTGACAAGGGACAGACAGAAGCAGGCAGATCCCTTGGCTTGAATCAGGTGGAGACCATGAGATATATTGTAATCCCTCAGGCTTTTAAGAATATCCTGCCGCCTCTGGGGAACGAATTTATCGTGCTGGTGAAAGAAACTGCTATTGTAGGTTACGTGGCTCTAAGCGATCTGACCAGAGTGGCAAGCCAGATATCCACCAAGACTTATGAGGCATTTATGCCTTTGATTGGTGCTGCCGTTATCTACTTTATCATTACCAAGATACTGTCCATACTTCTGGGCATTTTGGAGAGGAGGCTGCGTAAGAGTGATAATCGTTAAGGATTTGCATAAAAAATTTGCAGGGAATCATGTACTCCGCGGTGTGAATTATCATGTACATCAGGGCGAGAAAATAGTTGTGGTAGGTCCTTCCGGTTCAGGTAAAAGTACTTTTCTCCGCTGCCTGAACCTCCTGGAGACACCTACCAGTGGGGAAATATGGTTTGACGGTCAGAGAATCAATGATAAGAATGTGAATATCAACCAGGTGCGCAGACACATGGGAATGGTATTCCAGAATTTTAATTTATTCAATAATCTGACCATTATGGACAATATTACCCTGGCACCTGTCAAGCTGAAGATCATGAAAGAAGAGGAAGCCAAAGAGAAAGCTTTACAGCTTCTTGCCAGAGTAGGGTTGACAGAGAAAGCAGATGCATATCCCAGTTCTTTGAGCGGTGGACAAAAGCAGAGAATTGCCATTGTACGTTCACTGGCCATGAGTCCTAAAGTAATGTTATTTGATGAACCGACTTCTGCGCTGGATCCTGAGATGGTAGGAGAAGTTCTGGAGGTTATGAAGGAGCTGGCAGAGACAGGAATGACCATGGTAGTGGTAACACATGAGATGGGATTTGCAAGAGAAGTGGGTACAAAGGTACTGTTTATGGATGAAGGTATTATTATGGAAGAAAATACACCTTCGGAATTCTTCAGCAATCCTAAGAGTCCCAGACTGCAGGAATTTTTATCGAAGGTACTGTAGTAAAACGAAGCTGATGAGAAACGCTGATTTCAAGATAAAAAGCGATTAACAGAATAAAGATGACAGAAAGAATAGTGCACCAGGAGGAAAGCAGCAAATGAAATGGGAAGATAATGTACGCAAAGTAGTTCCCTATGTAGCAGGGGAGCAGCCTAATAAGCCAAAGATGATCAAGTTAAATACCAACGAATGTCCGTATCCGCCTGCACCCGGAGTAGCCAGGGCTTTGGAAGGATTGAATGCAGATGCGCTCAGATTATATCCGGACCCAAATACGACAGGACTTGTAACTACCCTTGCAGAATATTATGGTGTGGAACCGGAGCAGGTATTCGTGGGTGTTGGATCGGATGATGTACTGTCTATGGCTTTTCTGACCTTTTTTAACTCAGAAAAACCCATTCTTTTTCCGGATATTACTTACTCTTTTTATGATGTATGGGCAGATCTTTACCGGATTCCGTATAAGACCTGTGTACTTGACGAGGAATGGCACATCAGACCTGAGGATTACATGCAGGAAAACGGCGGTGTGATTTTCCCGAATCCCAATGCACCTACAGGCGTTATGGAATCTTTGGAAACGATTGAGCAGATTCTTGAAGCTAACCGGGATGTTGTAGTTATAGTAGATGAAGCTTACGTAGACTTTGGCGGTGTCAGTGTGCTGCCTTTGATTCAAAAATATGACAATTTACTGGTAGTACAGACATTTTCCAAATCCCGCGCAATGGCCGGTATGCGTATTGGCTTTGCTATCGGTAATCAGAAGTTGATCAAATACATGAATGATGCCAAATTTTCATTCAATTCCTATACCATGAACTATCCGTCTCAGATCGCCGGCGTGGAAGCTGTGAAGGATGAGGAATATTTTAAAGCAACAGTACAGAAGATTATAAATACCAGGGAACGGACCAAAGCAGAGCTTAAAAAGCTGGGATTCACCTTCCCCGATTCCATGACGAATTTTATTTTTGCCTCTCATAAATCAGTTCCGGCCAAGGATATCTTCATGGCATTGAGAGAAGCTGATATTTACGTGCGTTACTGGAATAAGCCGCGTATTGATAATTCTCTTCGTATCACAGTGGGAACAGATGAAGAGATGGACAGCCTTCTGGCATTTCTAAAGCAGTTTATTCATTAATTTTTGTAAATAACGTACATCCGGCAGTCGGCTTTATGGCGATTATGATGCTGGGTGAATAAGGAAAACAGCTGAGAAAAGTGGGAAATAACAATGGAAAGCTATGGCGATTTCGCTTATGTATATGATGAGCTCATGGACAATGCCCCATATAAGGAATGGTGCGAGAGAATCGTTAGGTTAATTAATGAGTATGGGGTGTCTAGGCCGCAGGAAAGAAATGCAGCCGATAAGTGGCAGGAATGCGCAGAACAGGTCGATGCAGGACAGGAATTTGTTACGGAGGAGCAGATTGCTGAAAGAGCAATTTCGGAAAGTGCTATTCTGGAAAGTGCTATTCTGGAATCCGAGCGTAATCTGGTGGTAGATTTAGGCTGCGGTACAGGAACATTGACCCAGATGCTTTACAAAAAAGGCTACGACATGATAGGTGTAGATAATTCAGAGGAAATGTTGAGCGTAGCGATGGAGAAGCGGGAGCAGGCAGGAGATGAAATCCTATATCTATTGCAGGATATGAGGGAACTGGAGTTATACAGTACTGTAGGAACTGTAGTAAGCGTCTGCGATTCCGTGAACTATATTTTAGAAGAGGATGAACTTCTGGATACATTTAAATTGGTCAATAATTATCTGTATCCGGGAGGACTCTTTATTTTTGATTTTAATACAGTCTATAAATATGAACAGGTCATCGGGGATACTACAATTGCGGAGAATCGTGATGACTGCAGCTTTATCTGGGAAAACTTTTATCATCCGGATGAAGAAATCAATGAGTATGATCTGACTGTCTTTGTACAGGAAGAGGGAGATAGATTCCGTCGTTTTACGGAGACCCATTATCAGAGAGGCTATACTGCTGAGCAGATGACAGCTCTGGTGGAAGCGGCAGGAATGAAAGTCTTACTGGTAAGGGACAGTGATACAGACGGTCCTGTTACAGAAAGCTCCCAGAGAATCTATCTGGTGGCAAGGGAACAGGGCAAGGAGGAGAAAAATGTCTGATTATATTGTAAGAGCAACAGCAGCAAATGCCCAGATCAGGGCGTTTGCCTGTACCACAAGAGATATGGTGGAGAAAGCAAGACAAGCCCACAATACCAGTCCGGTAGTAACAGCTGCTTTGGGCAGGCTGATGAGTGCAGGAGCCATGATGGGCTCTATGCTGAAAGGCGAGGACGATCTGCTGACATTGCAGATAAAGTCCGGCGGTCCGGTGCAGGGACTGACAGTAACGGCTGATTCCAAAGGGAATGTAAAAGGATATGCCAATGTGCCGGATGTTATTATTCCGGCCAATTCCAAAGGAAAACTGGATGTGGCAGGTGCCGTGGGTCCCGGGTTTTTAACCGTTATCAAGGATATGGGATTGAAGGAACCTTATTCCGGACAGGTTATGCTGCAGACTTGCGAGATTGCCGAAGATCTGACTTATTATTTTGCAACTTCTGAGCAGGTGCCTTCCTCTGTGGGACTTGGGGTCCTGATGGAGAAAGACAATACCGTGAAATGCGCAGGCGGCTTTATCATACAGCTGATGCCGTTTACAGAGGATGAAGTCATAGACAGACTGGAAGAGAATTTGAAGAAAGTGACTTCTGTAACCAGCATGTTGGCAGAAGGAATGACTCCTGAGGAACTTCTGGGTGTAGTGCTGGATGGATTTGAGGTGGAAGTGACAGACACACTGGATACGCAGTTTTATTGTAACTGCGACAGGCAGAGAGTGGAAAAGGCACTGATCAGTATTGGAAAGAAAGAACTCCGGGAGATGATAGAGGATGGTGAGCCCATTGAGATGAACTGTCATTTCTGTAATACTAATTATGTGTTTACCGTAGATGAGTTGAAGGAATTATATCATAAAGCAAGATAGTGGAGGCGCAAAGCCCAAAAGGAGCAGATATGAAACATGGATTTCTTAAAGTAGCAGCAGTTACGCCAAAAATCAGGGTGGCAGATCCCAAGTATAACGCGCAGGTCATCTGCGAGAAGCTGGAAACAGCTTACGAGAACGGCGCTAAAATCATAGTGTTTCCGGAGCTGTGCCTGACGGGGTATACCTGTAACGACTTGTTTTTGCAGGAGATTCTGCTGGAGGAAGCTAAGAAGCAGCTTCTTTCAGTTGCAGATGCGACAGAAGGACACGATGCCATTGTGATAGTGGGACTGCCGCTTGAAAGAGACGGACGGTTATACAATGTAGCTGCAGTGATTCAGGACGGTGTGATCTTGGGGCTGGTGCCTAAATCCAATATCCCAAGCTATGCAGAGTTTTATGAAGGAAGACATTTTACGGAAGGAAATAGAGAAGTTACTTCCTATTATCTTGAAGGGGAAGAGATTCCTTTTGGTGTGAATCTGCTGTTTGAATGCACCAATATGCCCGGAGTGGTAGTGGGATGTGAAATCTGTGAAGATTTGTGGGTGGCAAATCCCCCCAGCACCGACCATGCACTGATGGGAGCCACTGTTATCGCCAATCTTTCTGCTTCCAATGAGACAGTAGGCAAAGATGAATACCGTGAGCTTCTTGTAAAGAGCACAAGCGCAAGACTGCTGTGCGGATATATTTATACCAGTGCAGGAGAAGGAGAATCTACTCAGGATCTGGTATTCGGTGCACATAATATGATTGCAGAGAATGGCGCTATTCTTGCTCAGGCCAAACGATTCGAGGGACAGACTGTTTATGCAGACCTGGATATTAACCGTATCCGTTCGGAGCGCCGCAGAATGGGTACTTTTGGCAAGGAAAAGGACTTAAGTTATGTAGCTGTTCCTTTTAAGCTCCACGTTGAGGAGACCAGTCTGGAGCGGACTTTCGGCAATATGCCTTTTGTTCCGGGTAATCCTTTGACCAGAAATAAACGCTGTGAGGAAATTCTTTCCATTCAGTCCTATGGACTGAAAAAACGATATGAGCATACACATTGCAAGACAGCTGTCATTGGCATATCAGGTGGTCTGGATTCTACCCTTGCATTGCTGGTTACCGTACGTACCTTTGATATGTTGGGATTGGATAGAAAAGGAATCGTGGCTGTGACCATGCCCTGCTTCGGTACTACTGACCGCACCTACGACAACGCATGCAAACTGGCACAGACACTGGGGGCTACCCTGGAAGAAGTGGATATCAAAGAGGCAGTTATGATTCATTTCCGAGATATCGGGCAGAACCCTGATTGTCATGATGTAACTTATGAAAACGGACAGGCCAGAGAACGTACCCAGGTACTCATGGATATTGCTAACCGAACCGGTGGACTGGTAATCGGTACCGGAGATATGTCTGAGCTTGCACTTGGATGGGCTACTTATAACGGCGACCACATGTCTATGTATGGCGTCAATGCGGGAGTTCCTAAGACATTGGTGCGCCATCTTGTAAGATATTATGCGGATACCTGTGACAATGAATTGCTGAGAGAAGTGCTCCTGGATGTGCTGGATACTCCGGTAAGCCCGGAACTTCTGCCCCCTGTGGACGGTGTCATAGCCCAGAAGACAGAAGATCTGGTGGGTCCTTATGAGCTGCATGATTTCTTTTTATATTATATGTTGCGTTGTTCATACTCACCGGAGAAGATTTATCGTATTGCTCTTGAGTCCTTTGCAGGAATCTACGATGCAGAGACTATTAAGAAATGGCTGAAGACTTTCTGCCGCAGGTTCTTCCAGCAGCAGTTTAAACGTTCCTGCCTGCCGGACGGCCCTAAGGTAGGTAGCGTGGCAGTATCTCCAAGAGGAGATTTGCGCATGCCGTCGGATGCTTCGGCAGCATTATGGATGGAGCAGGCGGAAAGGCTATAATTCACGAGTAACAATTGATAGGTGTCAGATCTAGGGCCGTGGAAGGTACCATCTGACACCTGTTTTTTATACAATCTGTTGACATCCACAACCACCAATCTGTGGCTGCAGCCGGTTATTCTACAGTTGTTGCATAAGCTTTCTCCAGAGAACTCTTCACAGCCTCAAGCAACACCAGCGTGGTATATTTATTTTCCGTTGCATAAGTGATCTCATCAACAGACTGCGTTGCATAGATCTGCTCGCAGATGCTCTCGAAAGCAGGCTCCAGCAGAGGATACATGGTAGTAACACTTTCACTTAGGTTCACGAGCCGGATAGAGGTGATGGATGTCTGGTTTACGATGACTTCCACATCGATAGACTGGTCGTTCAGTACCAATTCGGTCGTATAGATACCTGGTATGTAAATGCCTGAAGAGCTGACGGAAGATGTATCCTGATCGGATGCAGTCTCACCTTTGGGCAGAAACATGGCAATCAGCAGGATGATAAGCAAAATGCCCAATGCCAAGAAAATTCCCGTATATATTAATTCTTTCATGCGAAGTACTACGATTTTAGTTTTTGCGCTCATTTGGATTCCCCTTTTTCAATAACAGTCATTTTCATTTATACACTGTATGCGAAGAATGATAAAATTATGACTTGTTGTAAAAGTAGAATATAACGGACAAAACGGGTATGCCGGATGTGATTTTTGTGAAGAATGTCATTGACAGCGATAGGGCCATTTTGCTATCATAATACACAGGACAAGGGCGTTCTTATCAAACAAGGGATAAGAGCGCCTTTTGGTATTATCGGATGAAAGTAAGAAATGTTTATAACAATGCACAGCAGAACGGAGGAAAGAAATGAAGAATTATAGTAAGCTGGATATTTTAAGACTGGTAGAGGATGAAGATGTAGAATTTATTCGTCTGCAGTTTACCGATATCCTGGGCAATCTGAAAAATATTGCCATCACATCCAGCCAATTGGAGAGAGCGCTGGATAACAGATGTATGTTCGATGGTTCATCTATTGAAGGGTTTGTGGGAATCGAGGAATCAGATATGTTCCTGTATCCTGATCTGTCTACGTTGGAGATTTTTCCATGGAGACCACAGCAGGGTAAGGTAGCCAGGATGCTTTGTGATATCTATCGTCCCAACGGCATGCCCTTTGAAGGAGACCCAAGATATGTGCTGAAACGGGCAATTCAGCATGCTGCGGACATGGGCTATACCTTTAACGTAGGACCGGAATGTGAATTTTTCCTGTTCAATACGGATGAAAACACACTGCCTACTACCAATACTCTGGAACAGGCAAGTTATTTTGACGTGGGACCGCTTGATTATGGTGAGAACGCAAGGCGTGATATGGTATTGACGCTGGAGGATATGGGGTTTGTGATTGAAGCCTCTCATCATGAAACGGCACCGGCTCAGCATGAAATTGACTTGAATTATGAGGAAGCACTGGCGGCAGCTGATGACATCATTACTTTCAAACTGGCAGTAAAGACAATTGCCAGAAGGCATGGACTGCATGCGAGTTTCATGCCAAAGCCCAAATTCGGTGTGAATGGTTCCGGTATGCACATCAACATGTCGCTGAATCGTGATGGGAAGAATATTTTCTATGACAGAAAAGACCCCAACGGGCTGAGTAAGGAAGCATATTATTTTATAGGAGGTCTGATGAAACATATCAAGGGTATGGCCGCCATAACCAATCCTCTTGTAAACTCCTACAAGCGTCTGGTGCCCGGCTATGAAGCACCGGTATATATTGCGTGGAGTGCCACCAACAGAAGTCCTCTGATCAGGATCCCTGCATCTGCCGGAGAGAATACCAGGATTGAACTCAGAAGCCCAGATCCTTCCGCCAATCCGTATCTGACGCTGGCAGTTTGCCTGATGGCCGGCCTTGATGGAATCGAGAACAAAATTGAACCGCCTGCCGGTGTGGACTGCAATATATTCAAGATGACCGAGGAAGAACGCTACAAACTGAATATTGACAGGCTTCCCGGCACGCTTATCGAAGCAGTGGAAGAATTGGAGAAAGATGATTATATCAAGTCTGTCCTGGGTGAACATGTAGCAGAAAAGTACATTGCTGCCAAGAGAGACGAGTGGAACAGATACCGCTTACAGGTTACTGACTGGGAGATTCAGGAATATCTGTATAAAATCTAAGATTTCTGCATAAGCATAATTCGTTGAAAGGGGGTGGGCATGTGACTAATATCATTGTGGTATTACCGAAGCTGGAAGATGCGAAAAACGTCAAAAATGTACTGATTCGCGGTGGTTTTCGGGTGACGGGAATCTGCACGACCGGAGCACAGGCACTGAGCCAGGTGGATGGACTGAATGACGGTATCGTCATCTGCGGTTATAAAATGGCGGATATGTATTATGCACAGCTACACGAATGCCTGCCCTGCGGATTTGAAATGCTGCTGCTGGCGTCGCAGAATCTGATCAGCGAATGTTATGGAAATGATATTGTCTGTTTGTCTATGCCGCTCAAAGTCAACGATTTGATGAATACGGTGAGCATGATGGCTGAGGGTATCGAGCGCCGCAGACGTAAGAGACGGGAACAGCCCAGACATCGTAAGCCGGAGGAAGAAGCTTTGATCCGGGAAGCCAAAGAACTTTTGATGGTGCGTAATCATATGACGGAAGAAGAGGCCCATCGTTATCTTCAGAAGTGCAGTATGGACAGTGGTACAAATCTGGTGGAGACCTGCCAGATGGTACTGACCATGATGAAGGTATAAGTTATATCACAGCCGTAGCCGGTATAAATGAAGAATCATGCTTGCATAAGCGGCGCCGGTCAAACTGCAGCAAAAAAAGGATGACAGAGGCCCGGGAAACTGTTATACTGGGAACGGAATTTATTGTAAAGCGAACAAAGGGCGATGCTTTACGAAATCAGTGATTTGGAGGAACGATATGAAGTTTACAAAAATGCAGGGCTGCGGCAACGATTATGTGTACATTAATGGTTTTACGGAAAAAATAGAGAAAGAGCAAAAACCTGAAGTGGTGAGGATGCTCAGTGACCGCCATTTTGGAGTGGGCGGCGATGGCGCGATTTTTATCAATCCCAGTACGGAAGCCGATTTTGAAATGGAAATGTATAATGCAGACGGAACCCGTGCGGAAATGTGCGGAAACGGTATTCGCTGCGTTGCCAAATTTGTATATGACAAAGGATTGACAGATAAGACACAGATCAGTGTTATCAGTGCAGGACAGATAAAGTATCTGGATCTGACAGTGGAAGACGGAAAGGTGTCAAAGGTAAGGGTGAATATGGGAAGCCCCATCCTGAAGCCGGAACTGGTACCGGTGATTCCTGAGGTGGCAGCCGGACTGAATGTGGAAGGAAAGAGTGCAGTTGCAGAACAGTCCGGCAATGCAGTATCATCAGCCGGTGATCAAGTGGTCAATGCCCCCCTTCTGGTCAATGGTCAGGAATACCGCATGACTTGTGTCTCCATGGGCAATCCCCATGCGATCATTTTCACAGACCATGTGGCAGAACTGAATCTGGAAGCCATAGGCCCTGACTTTGAGAATCATGCCTGTTTTCCGAAGAGAACTAACACAGAGTTCGTTGAAGTACAGGACCGCAATACTGTGTTCATGCGTGTCTGGGAGAGAGGTACCGGCGAGACATTGGCTTGCGGTACAGGCTGTTGCGCGACCGCTGTGGCAGGTGTGCTGAACGGTCTGACCGATACAACGGTTACTGTAAAGCTTTTAGGCGGCGAACTTCTGATTGAGTGGGACCGCGAGAATAATCTGGTATATATGACAGGCCCTGCTGTTACCGTATTTGAGGGCGAAATCGAAATATAACAAAAGCCGGTCAGACGGCGCATGATTGCGACTGACAGGCGGAAAACGAGAGGAGAATGCCTTATGTTTAAAATCAATGACAATTACTTAAAATTACCGGGAAGCTATCTTTTTTCAACCATCGGCAAAAAAGTGAATGCTTATGCAGCCGCCAACCCGGATAAAAAGATTATCCGTCTGGGCATCGGCGATGTGACTCAGCCTCTGGCTCCTGCGATTATCGAAGCACTGCATGGCGCCGTAGACGAGATGGGAGATGCTGCTACTTTCCACGGATATGCCCCTGACCTGGGATATGAATTTTTAAGAAAAGCCATAGCAGACAATGATTTTAAAGCAAGAGGCTGCGATATCAGTCCTGATGAGATTTTCGTATCTGACGGTGCAAAGTGCGATTCCGGCAATATTCAGGAGATTTTCAGTGTAGACAATAAGATTGCAGTCTGCGATCCTGTTTATCCCGTTTATGTGGATACCAATGTTATGGCTGGAAGGACCGGTGTGTATGATTCTGTAAAAGAGACCTGGAGCGATGTAATTTATATGCCATGTACTGCAGAAAATAATTTTGCACCGGAGCTTCCTAAGGAGACACCGAATTTGATATATCTCTGTTTCCCTAACAATCCTACCGGTTCTACCATTACGAAAGTACAGCTGCAGGAGTGGGTAGATTACGCCAATAAAGTAGGGGCGGTAATCATCTATGATGCTGCTTACGAAGCTTATATTTCGGAAGATGATGTGCCCCACAGCATCTATGAATGTGAAGGAGCAAGAACCTGTGCCATTGAACTGCGTTCTTTCTCCAAAAATGCGGGATTCACAGGAGTGCGTCTGGGTTTTACTGTTATTCCTAAGGATTTGAAGTGCGGTGATGTGAGTCTTCATTCCCTGTGGGCAAGACGCCACGGTACCAAGTATAATGGGGCTCCTTATATCGTACAGCGTGCAGGTGAAGCAGTATATTCCAAAGCAGGTAAAGCACAGCTGAAACAGCAGGTGGCTTACTACATGAACAATGCTAAATATATTTTAAATGGACTGAAAAGTGCCGGGTATACCGTATCAGGCGGTGTAAATGCGCCTTATATCTGGCTGAAAGCACCCAATGGAATGACCAGCTGGGAGTTCTTCGATTATCTGCTGGAGAAGGCTAACGTGGTAGGTACTCCCGGTTCAGGCTTTGGTCCCAGCGGTGAGACTTATTTCAGGTTGACCGCATTCGGAAGTTATGAGAATACGGTGGAGGCTGTGAATAGAATTAAGGCATTATAAGAAATTTTATAATTAGCGGGAAAGGATATTGCTATCTTAATCAAGGCGATATCCTTTTTATGTTTTTTTAATCTGTTTTTAAGATTCTTCTCATACACAGTTCACAACTTTGCTATATAATGGAATTGCACGTCAGGGAGGGGAAAATCGCGCCATCAAAAACGTGTAAAATGTATTGGGAGAGTACGATAAATGACAAATGAACAGTATTATGAGCTGATCAGGCCTTACGAGGATGTCAGCAAGATTATGATGACTAAGCTGGATATCTTGAATCACAGCATTTACAGCAAAGATTTAGGCAAGCCCATTCATCATATACAGAATCGGATTAAAAGTAAGAAAAGTATTGAGGGAAAGCTGGAAAGGCTGAATCTTTCCGACAGTGTTATAAATGCCAAGGACAGTCTGATGGATATTGCCGGAATTCGTGTTATCTGTTATTTCCCGGGAGAAATCTATGATTTGATTGAGTGCCTGAAAAGGCAGTCAGACCTGATCGTCATAAAGGAAAAGGATTATATCAAGAATCCTAAGCCCAGCGGCTACCGCAGCTATCACATTGTATTCGGTGTGCCCATCCACTGCCTGGATGCCATGGAGTATTATCCGGTGGAAATCCAGTTCCGCACCATGTCCATGGATTTCTGGGCCAGTATGGAGCATCGCATCTGTTATAAGAAGGAGTATGATGAGAAGGATAAGGTCAGCAAGGAGATGCAGCAGTATGCGCTGGCTCTGGAGCTGATGGAGAGCAGGTGCATGGAGCAGGTAAGGATGGTGAAGGAGCGGGAGCTCATGGCTGAAAAAGAATAAATGAAGATACCGTAGCAGGGTGGTTTCAAAATTATGAAAATCATGTTTTGAGTCACCCTGTTTGTCAATCGAAACCCATATATTTTCTCTGGAATAATATTGGCAACAATGTTATAATATCTTGATGTAAAATAAGTATAGAAACAGGAGGAAATTATGGGGTTTCAGATAGATGCAGGAATACCTGCAATAACCGTTTTCATACAGGGAATTTTAAGCTTCTTTTCACCGTGTGTATTGCCTCTGGTGCCACTGTACGTCAGTTATCTGGCAGGTGGGGCAAAACAGGTGGATGAAGAGGGAAATATTCATTATCCTAGAGGAAAGGTCCTGGTAAACACCTTATTTTTCGTTCTGGGTATCAGCGGTGCCTTTTTCCTGCTGGGATTTGGCTTTACAGCGCTTGGAATGTTTTTTCAGGATAACAGGATATGGTTTGCCAGAATATCGGGCATAATCATGATAATGATGGGTTTGTATCAGCTGGGGATTTTCGGACAGTCAAGAATTCTTGCCAGTGAACACAGGCTGCCTCTTAAGCTGGATAAGTGGGTCATGGGACCGTTGCCGGCGCTGCTTCTTGGATTTACATTCAGCTTCGCCTGGACACCATGTGTAGGACCTACTTTGGGAAGTGTGCTGTTGATGGCGGGTTCCTCAGGCAATGCGGGGAAGGCAGCGGTGTTAATTGGTGTCTATACCTTGGGATTTGTACTGCCGTTTCTGGCGGTTGGATTATTTACGGGGAGTGTGCTGGATTTCTTCAGAAAGCATGGAAATGTGGTCAAATATACGGTGAAAATCGGCGCAGTACTTTTGATTCTCATGGGTATCATGACGATTACAGGATTTATGAACGGGATGACGGATTATCTTTCCGATTTCGGCGGTCTGTCTGGCGGTCAGACGGTGGAAGAATCAGAAGAAAATGAGCAAGAGACCATAAAAGAAAACCGGGAAGAGTCCGCGGGGGCATCAGCGCAAGGATCATCAGTCGAGGGATCGGCTGAGGAATCATCGAAGGAAACATTGGATGGAACTTCTGCAGAACAGGCTTCCCAGGTATCGGAAGAGAGTGCATCGACTGACAGCAGTGAGAATGCAGAGCGTGAGACTGTGCCTGCTCCTGATTTTACTTTGACAGACCAGTACGGCAATGAGCACACATTGTCCGATTATCAGGGAAAGACAATATTCCTCAATTTCTGGGCTACCTGGTGTCCGCCCTGTCGCAGCGAGATGCCGGAGATTCAGAAGCTGTATGAGGATTATGGCAGCAATGAGAAGGATCTGATCGTGTTGGGAATTGCCGCTCCCGGTTACGGAGACGAAGGAACGGTTGAGGAGATTACGGAGTTCTTAAATGAAAATGAATATACTTTTCCGGTGGTGATGGATGAGACGGGTGAGATGTTCTACCGGTATGGAATCAGCGCTTTTCCTACCACTTTCATGATAGATGCCGGCGGAAATGTGTACGGTTATGTGCAGGGTGCCATGACCGGTGACATCATGGAAAGCATCGTGCAGCAGACCATGGATGGGTATCAGCAGTCAGCTGCACAGAGCGCAGAGTAGGGATCGCACAGTATAGGCTGACAGATTATGGTTTGGCCTTACGGCAGCGCACTCATAGAGGCAGCTGACGATTAACAGGAGCAGAAGAAAATGACGAATGAATATATTTTACAGTTAAAGGGAATACGGAAAGCATTCGGAGAAACGAAAGTTTTAAAAGGAATTGATCTAAATATTGCCAAAGGAGAGTTCATTACCCTTCTGGGCGCTTCCGGCTGCGGCAAGACCACAACGCTGCGCATAATATCCGGCCTTGAGATGCCGGATGAGGGCCAGGTTATACTGGGTGGCCGGGACATTACTTCCCTGGAGCCCAATAAGAGGAACGTTAATACGGTCTTTCAGAGTTATGCGCTGTTTCCTCATATGAATGTGGCGGAAAATATAGGATATGGTCTGAAGATAAAAAAGGTGCCAAAGGCGGAAATCGCAGAGAAAGTAAAAGAGATGCTTCGCCTGGTGCAGCTGGAGGGCTTTGAAAAGAGGATGCCGGAACAGCTTTCCGGTGGCCAGCGTCAGCGTGTAGCCATTGCCAGAGCTGTGGTAAACGAACCCCAGGTGCTGCTTTTGGACGAGCCTTTAGGAGCGCTTGATTTAAAACTGCGCAGGCAGATGCAGTTAGAACTCAAGAGATTGCAGAAGCAGGTAGGCATCACATTTATCTATATCACTCATGACCAGGAAGAAGCCATCAATATGTCTGACCGGATTGCAGTGATGAACCAGGGGGTACTGGAGCAGATCGGCACTCCCAATGAAATCTATTATCAGCCCGGGACAAGCTATGTGGCAAGCTTTGTGGGGAATGCCAACATACTGCATCTGAGCGGGGAAAAGAGTGAACTTACGGCTACTTCCAGAAGCACGTATGCGGTCCGTACAGAGAACATTTTAATGAACGGCGAGCCGGAATGTACCAGAGATGCCAAAGTACTGGAAAAATCCTTTGCTGGCGGTCAGCTTCGTATTCTCTTCGAACTGCCGGATGGTCAGCAGCTGACAGCCAGCCGTTACGGCATTGATGCAGATATTCAGATTGGCAGCAGTGTGAAAATCGGCTGGAAAGAGGAACATGCTATCGCTGTAGCGGATGATGGGCAGTAACTTTGAGAATCGAGGTTGATTTCATGAAGAAAAAGAAGGATGGCGCAGGCAGGGGGAAAAGTAACTGGATACTGCTTGCTCCGATTTATCTGTTTACCATAATTTTTGTAGGGTTTCCGATTA
>JAFTVH010000028.1 GCA_017465845.1 Lachnospiraceae bacterium
AGAACGGTGCTGCTATGTCCCTTGGACGTACTTCTACCTTCCTTGACATTTATGCTGAGAGAGACCTTGCTAACGGTACCTTCACCGAAGAGCAGATCCAGGAATTTGTTGACCACTTCATCATGAAGCTGCGTCTGATCAAATTCGCTCGTACTCCTGAGTATAACCAGATCTTCGCTGGTGACCCTGTATGGGTAACCGAATCTCTGGCTGGTGTAGGTGTTGACGGTCGTCCTCTGGTTACCAAGATGAGCTATCGTTATCTGCATACCCTGACCAACTTAGGACCTTCTCCCGAGCCCAACCTGACAGTTCTGTGGTCCACCAGACTTCCTGAGAACTGGAAGAGATACTGTGCAAAGATGTCTATCCAGACTTCTTCCATCCAGTACGAGAACGACGACCTGATGAGAGCTACTCACGGTGATGACTACGGTATCGCTTGCTGCGTATCTTCCATGGTTATCGGTAAGGAAATGCAGTTCTTCGGTGCTCGTGCTAACCTGGCTAAGTGTCTGCTGTACGCTTTGAACGGTGGTGTTGACGAAGTTACCAAGAAACAGGTTGGTCCTAAATATCGTCCTGTTGTAGGCGATGTTCTGGATTACGATGATGTAATGGATAAGTTCATCGACATGATCGAATGGCAGGCTGACGTTTACGTTAACACCCTGAACATCATCCACTACATGCACGACAAGTACTGCTACGAGAGAGCAGAGATGGCTCTTCATGACAGAGATGTTAAGAGATACTTCGCAACCGGTGTTGCAGGTCTGTCTATCGTAGCTGACTCCCTGTCCGCTATTAAGTACGCTAAGGTTGAAGTTGTTCGTGACGAAGACGGCATCATCGTTGACTTCAAGACAACCGGCGACTTCCCTAAATATGGTAATGATGATGACCGTGTAGACTCCATCGCACAGGATATCGTTCATAAGTTCATGACCGCTATCAGAAGACATCATACCTACAGAAACGGTGTTCCTACCACCTCTATCCTGACCATTACCTCTAACGTTACCTATGGTAAGGCTACCGGTAATACCCCTGATGGACGTAAGAAGGGACAGCCTTTCGCTCCCGGTGCTAACCCTATGCACGGACGTGATACTCATGGTGCAGTAGCATCTCTGTCTTCCGTATCCAAGCTGCCTTTCAATGATGCACAGGATGGTATCTCCAATACCTTCACCATCATCCCTGGCGCTCTTGGTAAAGAAGATCAGGTATTCGCTGGCGATATCGAGTTAGATCTGAACAAATAATAGAACTTTGTCACGATATCGCTTGATATCGAGTTAGATCTGAACAAATAATAGACCTTGGTCACGATACCAAATCTAAACAACGCTTAAGAAAGAAGGATTCGCAATGGACGAGAAAATGGCGATTGATGACCTTGTAAAGATGTTGGATTCCGGCATGGCAAACGGCGTAGGACACGTTAACGTGAACTGCGAAGAGACAGGGAAACAATCCAAGAACGTTCAGACAATGGGCTGTACGGATTGTTCCAGAACACCGTTAGCCTGCAGTGTACCAACCCTTCACGAAGGTTTAGATGACTACAAGTAAGTTAAGTAACCGTCAGGAGAACTGCTAATGTTCTCCTGACATCATCAGGCAATCATAGTCAGATGAATATATATTTGATTAAAACAGGAGGAATCTATCATGGCAAGTGCAGCACAGGTTGACAACCTTGTAAACTTATTAGATGGTTATGCAACAAAAGGCGGCCATCACCTTAACGTAAACGTTCTGAACAGAGAAATGTTATTAGATGCTCAGAAGCATCCTGAGAACTATCCTCAGCTGACCATCCGTGTATCCGGATACGCCGTAAACTTCATCAAACTGACACCGGAACAGCAGGCTGACGTTATTTCCCGTACCTTCCACGAGGCTATCTAATAGTTTCTCTTATTTGATAATTTGCGGCCTAACCGTATAAAAATCAAACGAACGTACATGATGATTAACACCCGGGGAGCATTTCTTCCTGGGTGTTTTCAGCAACAAAGTGTTATTTATTGGCCTACAGGGTCAAATGATAACTCCAACTAGAAAGGAACTATTATGCAGGGAAGAATTCATTCACTTGAAAGCTTTGGCACGGTTGACGGCCCCGGAACACGCTTTGTAGTCTTTGTGCAGGGCTGTCCCATGCGTTGTGCTTATTGTCACAATCCGGACACCTGGGAAATGAACGGCGGCACCTTAATGGAACCGTCTTATATCATCGAACAATACGAGCGTAACAGCAGCTTCTACAACGGCGGCGGTATCACCGTGACCGGCGGGGAACCTCTGATGCAGCTCGATTTTCTGATAGACCTTTTTACTCTGGCCAAAGAAAAGGACATCCACACCTGTATCGACAGCTCCGGAATTGCTTTTAATCCGAACAATGCAGTACAGATGGCTAAAATGGACCACTTAATGGAACTTACCGATCTGGTCATGCTGGATATTAAGCACATTGACCCTGAGAAGCACAAAGAGCTCACTTCTCAGCCCAACGAGCGGATCCTGCAGTTTGCTGCTTATCTGAATGAGAAGCAGGTACCTATGTGGATTCGCCATGTGGTAGTTCCGGGAATTACCGATGATGACAAGTACTTGTTCGAACTGGGCTACTTCATCGGACAATTCAGCAACCTGAAAGCGCTGGATGTACTGCCCTATCATACCATGGGCGAAGCTAAGTATGAAAAGCTGGGGATTCCCTACAAGCTGAAAGGTGTTCCCGCCATGGATAAAGGCAAGCTTCTTGAGAAGAAAGAAGTCATCCTGGATGGTATCAGGAAGAGACGTGCTGAAAATCAGAAGTAACAAATATTTATAAAAAATTATCATGAAATACTTGTAATCGAGCTATATTTATATTAAAATAGATGTATCTATTGATAATTTTTAATCAATCACATATATTTAAGGAGGATTTATATTATGGCATTCGTAATTGGTGACGCATGTGTAGCTTGTGGTGCTTGTGAAGCACAGTGCCCTGTTGGAGCAATCAGCATGGGAGATGGCAAATTCGAAATCGACGCTGATAAGTGCATCGACTGTGGTTCTTGCGCAGGTCAGTGCCCTGTTGGTACTATTGAGCAGGCTTAAGATTTGGATGTAATGAAAGAAAGGTGGTTAATAATGACCACCTTTTTCTTTTTACGTGTATATAGGAGGGAGATATGACACATTACATGTCATACCTCCCTCTTTACAGGCTAGCTTTTATCTGACATTCTCTTGGTATAAAGCTACATTACTGTTCTCTCTTTCGTCTGTAATAGACCACGCCAACAGAAAGTACCGCTCCACACACAAATATAATTCCCAACCAAAGGACAGGACTGAAGTCATCACCTGTCTCGGGTGCATTAGCATCGGCAACCGGAACCTCTTCCGTTTCAGGGATTTCAGAGGTATCCTCGTCTTCAGGTGTATCAGGAGTATCCTCTACCCCGGGTGCGCTCGGAGAGTCCTCTGTTCCAGGCGTACTCGGAGCGTCCTCTGTTCCAGGTGTACTCGGAACGTCTTCTGTTCCGGGTGTACTCGGAACGTCTTCTGTTCCGGGTGTACTCGGAACGTCTTCTGTTCCAGGTGTGTCAGTACTGATAACCGGAATCTCTTCCGTCTCAGTATCTCCACATACGGAACACTCACGCTCTTTCAGTCCTTTTTCATTAGCTGTTGCCTCTTTAACAACCTTCCACTCACCGTATGAATGTTTAGCAAGTTCTCCTACCTCAAAGGTTTCTGTGCCCTTGGCTCCGCATACGCAAGAATAATAATAGGTTGCCTTTGCCTCACAAGACACATCTGTTGCCTTATACTCATCAGAAACTACCTTCTGATCGTAGGTATGAGCAACAGGTTGTGTTGCTTTTTTACAAAGTGTATTGGAGCATTCAGTCCAATGATGTGTTTCATCAGCCTTGTAAACTATACTGTGACCAATAAGATCGCAGGTGAAATAAGTACCGGTTGAAATACGAGGTACTTTACCAGTTACTTCGGAAGCAGATGAAGGAACAATACCATATGCCCATGTACTTTCAGTACCATCAATGGTGATAACTCCATATTCGTTAATCGTAACAACCGCACTCAACGGATCTGCATAGAACCAGGTATTATCACCTGCTGAAAGCATACTAAGCGGTTGCTCCGTTATGCTTATCAGGTTTCCTTCAGCATCATATTCTTCATACATAAAAGTATGCTCAGAAGAAGTGTAGATATCTGTATTTGCTGTTACAAACACACCATTACGGGTACAGTTGGTATCCATATAGAACACGCCTTCATTATAACCCTGGTTATTAGTGTGTACATGACCGTTGATACACATAAGTACGGTACCGGGATTCAAATCATTAACCTTTTTAAATATTGCTCGTACAGCATCTGAGTCAGAAGAAGTTGTAGCGAAGCCAAGACCGGTGAATCCGTCATGACCGACTACGATACAGGGAATATCCTTGTCAGCAGCATCTGTAAGCACACCTTCAAGCCATGTAAGCTGTGTAGGAGTCAGAGATCGAGGCAGGATATTTCCTTCAGGTGCGCCATAACTAGCAGATTTATTATGTTCCCACTTCTCAGTAATAGGATTATAGGAATACTGAGTATCGATACAAACGATTCTAAATCCATTTGATTCAAAATAGTAGTAAGCGATATTATAATCGTAACTGCCGTCAGCAGTACCCCATACGACATTGGTATCATTTGTAAGTGTTGCCGTTACACCTTCCATGGTGTTGCCTGCTGTTTCCAACTCATGGTTACCATAGATATTATATGCAGGAAGAAGTTCGCCTTCTTCGGTAATATAATTGAGATAGGTGTTAAACAGCTCAGGTGAACCATTTCTATCGTTACAAAAGTCTCCAGCCGACATAATGAAAGCAGAGTTACTGTCATCAGCGCGCTTCAGGATCAAATTAAGGTCAGCAATAGAGTTAGGATACATTTTCTCCTTATAGTGAAAATCGGAGAAAAGAGTAAATGTAAGACTTGCTGCATCTTTTCCTACAAATACCTTAGACCCGCCTAAAGCATCGGCTAATTTATCCTTGAGTTCATCATCATCGGTCAAAGCATAAACCCCATTTGCAAGCAGCGCTGCAGAATATGCCTGAACTTCGCCATAATAATAGATTCCTTCAACTATTGTATAGGGACGTACAGTATAAAATCTGTCATAATTCTCTTCAGGAATATCCGAAATAGTATGAGTAAATGCTATCTTACTATCATCCTGTGAACAAGTGGTAAATATAGTATTCACAACATCAGCAGTATTTACAGTAATATCCTCAGGAACCTGACTATTACCGATAGCCATCACTACACCAAACTTCAAAGCAGCATCATCGCTGTAGGTATAATCTCCGTTCACAAACTTAGAATAAACATATTGTGTTTTATCAAAAGATACGGCAACATCAATACCGACCTTACCGTCATCAGTAACTGAAACGGATGCACCATCGATGACGATTTCAGCATCGTCGTTATGGATTTCGGTAACCTTTACATCGGTAATATAGATATCACCACCGTAGGTGAAAAATCCCGGGTTATCGGAAGTAGCACCATCCGCCTCGCGGCGAGGAGCAACTGCACAAAGAACATCATTACAGCAAATATAGTTGTAGCCCTTATAGCTGACTATCTTAAGTTTGGCAATATCTCCTTTTGCCGGATAGTATGATAGATCCCAGGTACCCTGCAGAGTCTTATTTGTAGGTCTGTATTTAAATGTAGAATCTGTATCTACAAGCTTTATGTGACTGCTGTTGTACATACAGCCTTGAGCATCATTAATACCTGTATAAAAGTTGTTTGCCAGACCGAACTCGCCTTCGGTGTCAAAATTAACAATGACGTTTGCTTCAAAAATATAGTCCAGTGTACCGGTAGCAGGTGTGGTAATGAATGCGTCAGCATTGGCAGAGCTGAATCTCAAAACATTTCCATAGCCGTCAAGTGTGACAACTTCTCCGATCATGGAACGCAGAGAAGTATCGCTAACACCATAACCGAAGGAAGCTCCATTTCCCGTATAGCCCTTCTGCCAGCCTTCGGGAAGCGCTCCAACAGCTACATCTTCAAAATCGGTCTGATAAAGGACATCACCTATTGGCAAGCTGCTTTCATCAAATGCAGGACCTTCAGGGAAGCGGCCACCTGTGTCAGAATCATCTCCATCAGAACTATCTTTAGCTACAAGTTCTTTGACGGAAATATTCGAAATATCCAGAACCATATCGGATTTACCAGAATTGAAGAAGCCGCAAAGACTTTCACCTTCTGTAGTAAATTTAGAATTGGCATATCCCACATAATTACCATCAACATAATAATAGTTTACACCATTATAAACATAAATGGTAAGAGTTATCTCGTCACCGGCTCCCGGAGCTGTATAATCCCAATCCGGAGTATAATAGGTAGCGGCAGTTTCTCCACTTATTTTCTTCGGCTTATTCCAAGTATAGATGGATGTTTTACCACCGGTTACACGTGCATGTCCTGCTGCACAGACAACAAACATCGTTCCACCGATACTTTTCTTATAATCAGGAGCAATGTTTGTGATCAGACCAAAGGAACCGTTAATCGCGTCCGGATTGTCATTTACGGTAAAGGTTGCCTCAAACTTATAATTAGAGGACGGCAGTTTAGGCAGGAGGATAATGCCATCACTTCCGTTACAAACAGAAGAGATTACATCACCGGAAGAAACAGTAGCAGAAGGAGTAACAGTATCAACTCTCCACCAGCTCCATGCTTTTAAGGGTCTTCCGTAACTCCATTCATCTGCACTCTGAGACCAGTCAGCATCTTCGTGATAAGGAATAGTAGTTCCTGCAGCAAGTGAAGTATCGATAAGTTCATTGCCAATGGCAAATCCTATCTTTTCCAATTCTGAAGGTACTTCTTCTTCAACAACTTCTTTGAGTTCTTTGACAGAAATATCCGAAATATCCAGAACCATATCGGACTTGCCGGAATTAAAGAAGCCGCAAAGGCTTTCACCTTCTGTGGTAAATAAAGATTTTGTGTATGCTACATAATGACCATCAATATAGTAATAGTTTACACCGTTATAAACATAAACAGTAAGCGTAATCTTATCACCGGCTCCGGGTGCTGTATAATCCCAATCCGGCTGGTGGTAGGTAGCAGCAGCTTCACCACTTACTTTTTTGGGCTTATTCCAAGTATAGATGGATGTTTTACCGCCGGTTACGCGTGCATGTCCTGCTGCACAGACAACAAACATCGTTCCACCGGTACTTTTCGCATAATCAGGAGCAATGTTTGTGATCAGACCAAAGGAACCGTTAATTGCATCCGGATTGTCATTTACGGTAAAGGTTGCCTCAAACTTATAATTAGAGGACGGGAGTGTAGGCAGGAGGATAATACCATCGCTTCCATTACAAACGGAAGAGATTACATCACCGGAAGAAACGGTAGCAGAGGGAGTAACAGTATCAACTCTCCACCAGCTCCATGCTTTTAAGGGTCTTCCGTAACTCCATTCATCCTTACTCTGAGTCCAATTGGCATCTTCATGATAAGGAATAGTAGTTCCTGCAGCAAGTGTGGTATCAATCAGGTCATTTCCTACAACAAAACCATACTTTTGCAGTTCTTCAGGTATGTCTGAAGATGTTGCTGTGGTAGCATTTACCTCAAAGGGTATAGAAACCAGCAAAATAACTACAGCCAATACCTGTGCAATGTGTTTTTTTACATTTAACATAGTTTTTCGTCCTTTCAAATAATATTGATAGTGCTGTTACTCCAGAGAATTCCACTGAACTTTACTACCGGTTCTGGCTAAGAACCGCTAGTTTTCTTTTCATAACCTTGCATCCCTCCTGTTATTTCCAGCATTTGCTGTTTTGTTTTTGCACTTGCCGGCAGCTTCCGTCTTCGCTGTTATTTTGACCTCCCACATCCAACTTCCGCCATTTTCCCAAACTTGTACAATTAATTGTATTATTTCTTATTTATACATAAGTGACAACTGGAGAAATCTGATTTAGCATGACGCAGGCGAAATTTCCATTAAAATGTAGTGTGAAATTTAAGAATCAAGTGGAAATTTCGGCGTTTTGACAAAAAGAGAGCCTATTCAGAATGTCTTTTCCCGACATCTGAATAAGCTCAAAAAACAACTCCAACCTATTATAACAAATCCACCATCGCCTCCGGAAATCTCCTGTAATCATCCACACAGATGAATCCGAAATCCGACTGATATACCGACTCATCATTTCCGCCGATACCGTAATCATCCCCGACAAAGAACACATTTTCATGGGCCAGCTGATTCTCTTTGCAATACAGGTCCAAAGCATAATATTTATTGAAAGGCTTAGGCGCCATGTCAAAGGAAGAAGAACCTCCCACAAAAACATTGTAGTCTGAGAACAGTTCTACCACCTCATCATACATCACACGTCTCTTGCTCCTATCAGGGTCAAAGGCCAGCTTGTCTGCCTGCGCGGCTTTGGTTCCCAATAGTGCCAATGTGATGCAGCCTGACGGATGATATTCTACACTGTCACCGGCAAAGGTGGTGTAACCATATTTTTTCCTGATGTAATCCGCACGCTCTTCCACAGACTCCCTGTTGCAGGAAAAGGTCTGGTCTCTAAGAATATCAATATCTTTTGTCTGCTCATTGTATTTTGCAAACTGCAGACCATAGTTTCCAATAATATCTATGGGATAGCCTCCCATCTGCTTAAAAATTCTCATTGCCTGTCCGGCTCCTGCCATTAGAAGCTTATACTTCTTTGCCAGCTTATCCAGTGTTTCCCGGTGAGCAGGCTCTAAAGGCTGCTTATGCTGCGTCAAGGTTCCGTCCAGGTCGAAAGCAATTACTTTTATTTTGCTTTTGTCTATCTGTTTATTCATTTCGATTTCTCTTCTCCTATGCGTTCAAATCATAATACATCCAGAGCACTGTATAGCGGTCTTTTAAATCCTTCGCATACCATAGGGCATCCTGAATCTTCTCCGCCCCGTACATCTTCACAAATTCTGCACTATCAAGTCCCACACTGCTTAAGTATTCCGTCAGTTTCTCAGAAGAAGGAACTTCGCACAGGACTTCCTTGATCTGCTCCCATTTTTCACGGTAAACAGGCAGGCGATCCTGCTCATACCAGCCCATTTTATCCTGCAGCGCTATGACACCGTCAGCAGCGGCGGTATACACTCTTTTGATCTCTTTCTCCCACACTGGACGCTCCGGCTGCTTATGAGAGGCCGGGCAGTCCATGCCAAGCAGTTGTTCTCTCATTTTCTGTGTATACACAGCAGAATAAGCCACATCCGTACCATGCATGAAATAAGGCTTGCCATTCATGATTCCTGTCACCTCAAAGAAGTGGGAAAGATGATGCTCGCTTCCGGATGCCGGTCTGGAATTGCCCACGTAAGCCATGGCAATACCTACACCCACAAGAGCCTCCATCAAGGTCTCGATAGCAGCCGCATCACGCTCAAGCAGCTTCGGGCCGAGATCTTTTGTCTTGCAGAGGATCTCATAAGTCAAATCATAGACATACCGGCAGAAATATTCTCCGTTTACCACTCTGCTCAGTTTCCAGTCATTGAGGCAGGAGTATTTTCCAAGGATATCACCGTAACCGGACTGTATCATTTCCATGGGGGCATCTTTCAGGACATCAACATCTCCGATAATTACCTCCGGTACATGCGCATTATAAGTCACTTTCATATTGTCCCAGATCATGGCTGCGCCTTTGGAAGCATAGCCGTCCATGGAAGGGGCTGTTGCCACGATATAATAAGGAAGCTTTGCCTGATAGCTTACATATTTACACAGGTCCTGAATCACTCCGGAGCCCACGCCGATAATCAGGTCAGTCTCCTTCGTCAGCTTCTGTTCCATTTCAGCGACAGCTTCCTCGTTGGGCACCAGCAGTCCGTCCCGTTCATATATAAGAAGATTTTCCAGTTTGCCGGAAAGCTGTGCTTCCACCTGTTTTCCACAAACGCGATAGGTATTGCTGTCAGCCACCAGAAGGATTTTCTGATAGCTTTCCAGAAGGGATGAAACCTGTTCCACCGCGCCGGAACCGATCAATACTTTTTTGATACTACAGCTATGAGTCATTCCACAGTCGCATTTTTTATCCTGAAGCATTTTATTAAAATCCATTTTCATACCTCTTTTCTGTTTTGGCTTTACATTTCTTACAATTTGTATTATAAAAGAAATATGCAGCAACAAGCAAGCAATAATCAATTTTAGGAAAATTCACGTGCATTGTTGACCATTTACGCAAAAACACGCAGGAGGAGCGCTATGTATAAAAATGAGAGGGAACATGAGATATTGAAACTGTTATCCGGCGAGGGATATTTGACCGTAAAGCAGCTGAGTAAACTGCTTTATACCAGCGAGTCAAGCGTTCGAAGAGACCTGGCTTCTCTTGAAAATCAGGGAATGGTCATCCGAAGCTACGGCGGCGTGGAACTGGTGAAAAACTCCTCTCAGATCATTCCCTTTTCCACAAGAGCCCACCATAACATTGGAGCAAAAAAAATAATAGCCCAAAAAGCCGGCCGCCTCATTCATGATGGCGACATCGTCTTTTTGGACCAGTCCTCCAGTGCCTTTTTTGTAGCTTATGAAATTTTGAAAAAATCAAGTATTACCGTGGTGACTAACAATATTGAAATCATTGCAATGCTTTCTCAGTCCGATGTGGAAGTACTCTCCTGCGGCGGAAGGCTCAGCAAAGCTAATCGAAATTGTCTGTTGGGAGACGATGCCCATGAACTCTTCTCCCAGATTCATGCTGACATTCTGTTCTTCTCCGCCAAGTCCCTGGGGCCGGACGGCACCATTTACGACTGCGTGCGGGAGGAGGTATGTATCCGCAATACCATGCTGGCGAATGCCGCAAAGAAGGTCTTCCTGTGCGACAGTGAGAAAATCAACCGATTTTCGGGATATAAGCAGTGTACCGTCCGGGATGTGGATCATATTATCACAGAAATGGACAAAGAGCACTTTGCGGACTGCGAATATAAGCAGATCCTATTGTAGGCGGGGTCTTTACTTCCCCCGCCAAAACTCAAGGCTATGCGGTTAAAAAACAAAATATTTCTTTTTTCTGACCTTTTCTTTTCCGGACTTCTTCTTTGAAGCAGTCTTGGCGGCTGTTTCACGGTTCTCTGCTGTTTTCCAGTTTTCTACCGATTCCCCTTTTTCTTCTTTTTTTGATTTTTCCCCCGCCTGTATAGCAATCTTTTTTTCTTCTGTCGCCTCTGCTTTTTTTTCCTCGAATTCAGTAGTAGACCCGGGCTCCTCCTCTTTTTTCTTACCGGCTGCCTTCTTTCCTATTTTAGCGCCTCCGCTCTTCTTGCGCAGCAGCTCGTCCAGCTTCTGATAATGCTCCTCTTCCCGTTTCTCTCTGATTCGGCTGCGCTCCTCTTCCCGCTCCTCCTGGGCACGGAACTGATAATCCAGTTCTTTTACGACGCTTTCCTTGATTTCCCGGCACAGTTCCCTGTTATTCTCCTGTAAAGTCTCACGAATGAGCTGCTGTAGCAGCCACTGGAGGCGCTTGGCCTTTTCCTCACGTTCGTCCTGAACAGCAGGATTCACCTCACGGCTTCCGATAATCTGGATCGCCATGCCTTGTACAGCTTCTGCCTTATCCTCATTTGGCTCTTTATTTTCCCTAGGCGTTCCTCCGTTCCCATCAGTGTAACGGCTGTTTTCCTCATCCTCCTCAGGTACCATCACATTCAGTTTTCCATCTTTTAAGATCATTTTAATCGCTTTCAATTGTAATCCCCCCTCTTTCATGCTCTTAATCTGCTTAAAAAGCTCCACATCATCTTCCGTGTAGTAGCGATGGCCCAGTTCATTTCGTCTGATGGGAAGATGCAGTTCTTCCTCCCAGTAACGAAGTACATGGCTCTCCACCTGAACCTCTTTTGCAGCATCTGAAATCATTAAATAGCGTTCCATAAAATTTTCCCCTTCCTTTTCCCGCAGGCAAAACAGCCTGTGTTACTGTTCAAGCGCCTCTTGAAAACACTGCAGGTTGAACAGAAAAAGAGAACATACCGTCAGGCTGTTCTCTTTCGTAATTGATATTGATTTGTATTCTATTTCTGCAGATTGGCAAACTTTGTGTACATCGGCAGCCAGGCCAGTTCTACAGTTCCGATAGGACCGTTTCTCTGCTTAGCTATGATGATCTCTGCCACATCTTTTTTCTCTGTATCGTGATTATAATAATCATCTCGATAGATGAACATTACCACGTCGGCGTCCTGCTCGATAGCTCCCGACTCACGCAGGTCGGAAAGCATGGGGCGGTGGTCCGGTCTCTGTTCTACCGCACGGCTCAGCTGAGACAGTGCCAGCACCGGTACGGAAAGTTCCCTGGCTACAGCTTTCAGGGATCTGGAAATATCGGAAATTTCCTGCTGTCTTGAGTCGGAACGGCCGCTTCCTGTCATCAACTGAAGGTAGTCGATGATAATCATGGACAGATTATGCTCCAGCTTAAATTTACGGCATTTGCTTCGAAGCTCCGAAATACTGATACCCGGAGTATCATCGATGATCAGGTTGGAACGACCGATGACACCGGCACTTTCAATCAGCTTCTCCCACTCCTGGTCATTCAGCTGACCGGTCCTTAAGTGCTGGGCATCTACCCTGGACTCCAGGGAGAACATACGGTTTACCAGCTGTTCCTTACTCATTTCCAGACTGAAGATAGCTACCGTCTTATTCTGCTTAAATGCCACATGCTGAGCGATATTCAAAACAAACGCTGTCTTACCCATGGAAGGACGGGCTGCAATCAGGATCAGGTCTGACGGCTGCATACCCGCGGTACGGTAATCCAGATCGATGAAACCGGTAGGGATACCGGTCACAGCTCCCTTATTGCGGGAGGCCGATTCTATCTTGTCCATGGCATTCATAACTACCTGACGGATAGGAACAAAGTCTCCGGTGTTACGCTTCTGTACCAGCTGGAAGACTCTTTTTTCCGTGTCCTCCAGGATAAATTCCAGGCTTTCCTTCCCTGCATAACAGGTATTGGCAATCTCTTCATTGAGCCTGATCAGCTTGCGCAGCGTGGACTTCTCCGCCACGATATTGGCATAATATTTGATATTGGCTGATGTCGGCACTGCTCGAATCAGTTCCCCGATAAATTCCAGGCTGCTGACCTCCGGCGGAACCTCCTTTTCCCGCAGACGGTTCTGCAGGGTAACAATGTCTACAGGGCTTCCCTGGTCATTGAGTTCCACCATGGTCTCGAATAATGTGCCGTATTGTTTATTATAAAAATCTTCACCACTGATCAGTTCGGATGCAACCACGATGGCCTCACGGTCCATGAGCATGGAACCGATGACAGACTGCTCTGCCTCCAGGCTGTGTGGCAACACTCTTTTCAGTACTGCTTCTTCCATTGCAGGCATACTAATCTTACCTTTCTAAAACAAAATCGCTTTATGCCTCTGTTACTTATGCCTCTGTTACCTTGACTGTAGTCTTTGCTGTTACCTTGGGATGCAGCTTGATTGCCACCTCATAAGAACCGAAATTCTTAAGTGCATCCTGCAGTACAATCTTCTTCTTGTCGATTTCAATGTTATGCTGCTCTTTAAAAGCTGCTGCGATTTCTTTGGTAGATACGGAACCGAAAGCCTTGCCGCCTTCTCCGGCTTTGATCTTTACTACAACCTGCTTTTCAGCCAGAACTTTCGCAAGATCCTGAGCAGCCTCAAGCTGTTCCTGATCCTTCCTTTCTTCGTTGGCTTTCTGGAGCTTTAAGTCGTTCATGTTCTTAGAAGTAGCTTCTACACCGATTTTCTTCGGTAAAATATAGTTTCTTGCATATCCTTCGCTGGCTTCAATGATATCACCTTTCTTGCCCAGCTTTTTCTCGTCCTGTAATAATATAATTTTCATTTGTCTCATCCTTTCTTCATGTTTTCATGCCAATGGCTGACGCGTGAACTGCAACGTCTAAATCTCTCCGTTTTCCAGCATATGGTCAATGGTGCGCTTCAGGATACCGATAGCTTCCGCCAGTCCGGTTCCGTCCATCTGGCATGCCGCAATATTCATGTGGCCGCCTCCTCCCATTCTTTCCATAATGATCTGAACGTTGACTTCATCTATGGAACGGGCGCTGACATAAATCTTGCCCTGGTAATCCGTCAGTACGAAGCTTGCCTTGATACCCTTAATGTTCAGCAGTTCATTGGCTGCCTGGGCACCAATCACAGTAGGACTGGGCAGGTCATCAGCAGTGCACACTGAAATGGCAAAGTACTGCTTGTAAATCTCAGCCTGACTGACCGCATCTGCTCTTGCCTTATACTCGGCGGCATCCTCGCGGAACAGCTTGCGCACTCTTGTCACATCGGCGCCGCTTCGGCGCAGGAATGCAGCAGCTTCAAAGGTTCTCACACCGGTCTTACTCAGGAAATTATTAGTATCTATCATAATACCGGAATACATACAGTCTGCTTCTTCCGTACGCATCTTGATATTATCATAAGTGTACTGTAAAATCTCGGATACCATTTCGCAGGTAGAGGACGCATATGGTTCAACATAGGATAATGTAGCATTCTCTATGGTCTCCGTTCCCTGTCTGTGGTGATCCAGCACCACAATGGATTTGCAAAAGCGCAACAGGTCGGGACACTCTGTGATAGAAGGCTTGTTTACATCTACTACTACCAGAACTGCATTACTTCCCGCTGCTTCAATCGCCTGCTGGCTGTTAATGATCATGTCAGCGTCATATTCCGGATTGTTGCGGAACAGATCCACCATGGGCTGTATGGACGTAGTCACATCATTTAATACGATGTTAGTCTTACGTCCCAGAGCCTGCGCAATCCGGTAAATACCTACTGCAGCGCCAAAGCAGTCTACATCCGGAATGCGATGTCCCATGACAATGACTCTGTCCTTGGAGGTAATGATTTCCCGCAAAGCATGGGCCTTTACACGAGCTTTCACGCGGGTATTCTTTTCTTTCTGCTGGCTCTTTCCGCCATAATAAGTAATGCTTTCCGGCGTTTTAAGCACCGCCTGATCGCCGCCTCGTCCGAGTGCCAGATCGATCGCATTACGGGCAAATTCATAATTCTGGGCATAACTGAGGCCATCCATACCGATTCCGATACTTAATGTGACAGCCATCTCATTACCGATATTGACAGTCTTAACCTCTTCCAGAAGGTCGAAACGTGTTTCCTGCAGCTGTGCCAGCGCTTTCTTACGCAAAATGATCAAGTACTTATCTTTCTCAAGCTTTTTACAGATACCATCCTGGGCAGATATGTACTTATTCACCTTTCTATCGATCAACGCGGTCAGCAAGGATCTGCGGACTTCTTCTACGCTATTGAGTGCCTCTTCATAGTTGTCCAGGTAAATCATACCCACTGCCAGGCTCTGGTCGTCTACTTCCTGCAGCGCAATATGCAGAGCAGTCTCATCAAACAGATACACCGCAATCAGGAAGCCATCATAGTCCCCTGCCTCTATCATATCACTGTGATCTACGATTTCCCCCAGTGGAATCTTCCTGAACTTGGCTACGTATTCATTTCCTTCATATTCCAGTTCGTATTGTGCTTCGTCCACACCGGAATCATCCGGGAGCCTGTCCCTTGTAATGGTCGGGAAAAGACCGGTAATGGACTTATTATAGCCTTTCGGCTGATGAACCACATTTTCAAATGCAAAGTTGGTCCAAATGACCTTTCCACTATCGTCCAAAAGTGCATAGGGAAGGTCAAGATCACGCAAAAGCTTTCTCTGAATCTGCCCGTATTCTGTAGCAAAGCTGATCAGCTCGTTCATAATGACCGGCTTATTATAGAAGTACAGGGACAGCGTGATCGCAAAATAAAAAATAACAAAGCAGGTTAAAATGATACCTGCGCGGTAGTCTATCAGGTAAAGTGCTGCATTTACAAAACACAGGAGAATGCCGAGATAGATGCTGAAGTTGATGAAGGTCTTGATCCTTCCTTTTAGTTTGACATGTTTCTTCATGTAAGGCCGCCTCTCTGAGGAGTGTCGGAGGTTGTCCGATGTAGTGATTGGGTAGTACTGTGATTTTATAGCCTTTTAAACGAAAGTTCACCGAGAGGGTAAATCTTCGGACTTTCGGCTACTTACGGGCAGAACCCTGAGTATTCCAGGTTACTCACGGGCAGAACCCTGAGTGACCTAAAAGGTCACTCAGGGTCGCTTCGCTCGCCAAATATTTAAATGGATTGGAGAGTATGCGAGCATCCTCTCCAATCTATTTAAATACTTGGCTCTGCCCTTATCGAACATTATACCAAATCTTAATCTACTTTGCTACCGTTTAATTTGTCAAAATGTAAAAAGTTATGTCTTGTTGTGAAGTTTTTCTTATATTTTTACTTGAAAATTGGGGCGACGACTGCCCGATTAGATGTTGAGCGGCCATTTGGGCATATACAGATTTTTGTGTTGGCTGACTCAATTTTGGACATATCAACGCCAAAAGCGTGTATATGTCCAAAATGCCTACGAGCAGTAACAATTTTCAGCAGTTACTCTTACTCATTTTTCAGGTGCCTCTCCGAAATCCGGAATATTCAGCGGAACTCCCCCCATTTTTGCACTTTCATGAGCGATAAGTCCGGGTATTGTATATCGAGCAGCGCGCCATGCGTTGACATAGGGCATTTTATTTTGGCAGACTGCAGTACAAAAATCATCAATCAGTAATTGATGTGACGCCATATGTCCGTTTATTTCGGGCATGTTCTTAAATTCATCAGGGAGTTGATCATAACGTTCTTTTTGCACAGGCGAAAAATCATTCCATTGATAACCATGGTTAGCCACCTGATTTTTAAAGTCATCATCTGTTTTGTGTGCCGTCATTCTTTCGGGATTTACAAGATCACTTATTTCTTGAAGTTCGACACCTTTTTCATTATGCATTGTAAGCAAATGCTGTGCGTTGCTAAACTGATAGGATGCCTTTGTTCCGTAAAATCCGGAAATATAGGAACTAGGTGCTTTATAGCCGATCCTTCGACACTCCGACACTCTAGCAACACCGCCGTTTGCAAGCTGCATCAACGAAAATTCATTAGAAAATGTATTATTCCAATAATTTTCGCCTTCAGCAAAGGGGGTATTTTCTTCTTGATCAACATAGCCCAGCGCTGTTACCTTGGTCGCATATGTATCCGCTGCATGTAAAATCATAGCAGTAGAATGGGTTGGGTAAAAGAAGGGTGGAACGCCTGATGACCTTCTGTCCTTTTGGAAGGCTTCCGGGAAATGGCTCAAATCGTGGAAATACTGTGATTCGCCATACACAAATTTCCCAAACTCTCCTGCCTGGTACTTTTTCCGACACAACATTGCACATGGATAATAAACGCATGTCTCACCCATCATATATGTTTTACCACTTTTTTCTACGGCATCTATAATCTTTTTGCAATCCTCAACAGAAATCGCCATAGGTACCGCGCTATATACGTCTTTGCCATTAAGCAACGCTCTGGCTGCAAGATCACCGTGGGTATGACGCTGCGTAAAAATTGCGACCGCAGTAATTTCAGAACTTTCGATAGCGGTCTCAAAACTATCGATTATCGGTACGCCGAACTTTTCGCTGTATTGTTGTGCACGTTCTTCTATCAGGTCACAAACATATACCTTTTCTACTGTGGGATGACTCTTAAACAACGGGACAAAATTTTCCGCAAAGTTACCGCACCCGATAACTGCAACGGTCATTTTTTGATTCATATCGATTCTCCTTTTTGTGTTTTTTCTTGATTATAAATCTCGCAAATGCTATAATCAATATAATATTCAAACACGTAATGTTGAAAAACAAAGATTGGAAACAAAATGAAAACCGAGCAATTTAATCCGTATGTCAGATTTTTTAACAAAGTAATCGGCACTCCGATATATACCAAAATGATTTGTGCTTTCGACTTTCGTCCTTTTTATATTGTCAAAGGCGAAGTACTTTTTGAATTTCAAAGTGAAGTGCATAAGCTGACCGCAGGAGATCTCATTACCATAAGACCAGGACTACCGTATAAGCTAAACTTTGAAAAATCCAAAGACGTTGAATATTTTTTAGTCAATTTTGATTTTGAGTACGAACAACACACCCAAAAAGAAAGGACACCGGTTGGAGATAAGAATTTTGACAAAAACGAGATTTTCTCAAATGCTTATCTTCCACCCTTTGAAAATATCTTTGTGATGCGACACTGTGATAGTTTTGAGCCTTTTTTTCAGGAGATGGAATGTTTTGATGTAATATGTGATCAGGAACAAGCGATACTCCGATCAGCTCTTTTGAAAACCATATTGGCAAAAATAATCATCAAACACAAATCCAACAACAGTGAAACTGTCGACTTGATTCAGGATATAAAAAGATATATTCAACAAAACTCTGGTACCGCACTAACAAACACAATGGTTGCAAAGTATTTCGGCTATCATCCGTATTACCTCAACAGCATGTTTTTGGCCGAACAAAACATAACGCTACATAAATATATTGAAAACGCACGTCTGAAAAAAGCGAAAGAAAAACTCAATCTTACGGAAAAACCAATCTCTGCTATCGCATTGGAATTGGGATTTAAGGACAGTTCTTATTTTTCTGCTTTCTTTAAAAGAGTGTCCGGTATGACTCCAAAAGAATACCGTCAGCTCTGCAGATAAATACGACAGCCGCTCTATGTTCTGTTTCTTTTTCAGCTGATCATTTCAGCACAGCAATTTCTTTCCCGCCGGCCTTAGCACTGTCATACATCGCAAACATGGTTTTCATTGTATTGGAGGCATCGGTAACAGAGAAATACTTCTCACCATCGTAATACCTCTTCATCAGCGCTTCATGACCGCTGCCCCAATAATCTTTTCCAATCGCAGGGTTCACATCCTCAGCAACCATTTGACCATTCACCCAAAGCTGCTTATCGATATATCTTGCCGTTCCTTTTTCAAAAAGAATTTCAAAGAAAGGCGCGGAATTCTCCACATAAGCATTGGTTGCAAAGAAAATACCCTTCACATCGTTTGCAAAGCTTACCGTCGCCGTGAAGGTATCTTCCACTTCAATGGCGTCAGCCAGAGAATAGTTGAACATATTGGCCTTGACACTTACCACATCCCCGATAAGATAGCTGAAGTAATCCAATGTATGTACAGCCTGATTGATCAGGACACCGCCGCCTTCGGTTACCCACTTTCCTCTCCAGGCACCGCTCTCATAGTATGCCTTATCACGATACCAGGTCAGGATTCCTTTGGCAGCCTTTACCGCGCCCAATTCTCCGCTTTCCACCAGTTCTTTCATTTTCTGCACACAGGGATTTAAACGATTCTGTAAAACCACGCAGACTTTCTCTGAGCCTTCCAGTGCAAGCAGCCTGTCATACTCTTCCCCGGTCATGGTCACAGGCTTTTCTACTACGACCTCTTTGCCGGCTGTCAACGCCTTCTGTATCATCTCAAAATGCAGATAGTGAGGCGTGCAAATATGAACTGCGTCAATCTTATCATCCTGAAGCATGGTGTCAAAGTCATCATACTCCACCACCTGATACTTCTCTCTGCAAAGTCTGCGCTTGTCTGCATCTATGTCACAAATTGCATAAAATTGAGCCTGTTCTACGTTTTCCAATGCTTTGGCATGTACAGGACCTATGGCCCCATATCCTACGATACACACTTTTTTCATGTTGTTCCCGCCTCTCTTCTTCTGAAATCTTTTTGATAAGGTCCCCTGAAAAAGCTTCCTTTGTCAAATCTCTGAAAACACGTTACAGTCCGGCTTTAGGCCGAACTGTAACAATCTGATTCCTTTTAGCAGAATCCCTTAGTCTTCAGATACTCGTAACTCATCTTCATGGATTCGAACGGATCGCGGTTGCAGATATCCTGCTCAACCAGTGCCCACTTAGCTCCTGCGTCATCACATGCCTTGATGATCTCGTCCCACTTCAGATTACCTTCACCTACTTCACACATTTCCACTCCGAAATTCTTCTCCGGATTGATGTGATAATCTTTAAAGTGGATAGCCATAGCTCTCTCACCGAGATTTCTGATAAAGTCTGCAGGATCCTGACCGCCAAACTGCAGCCAGTAGGTATCTACGATGAACTTCACTGACTCAGGGTCAGTCTCTTCTATCAATCTGTCCATCATGAGCTTACCATCGAATTTAGCGAACTCGAAAGCATGATTGTGATAGCCGAAAAGCAGGCCCTCTTTCTTAAGTTCTTTCGCAATCTCATTGGTTTCTTTGATAAATTTTACAACACCTTCTCCGCTGCGGTATTCATTAGGCATAGAACCTACACCACAAAGCTCACAGCCAAGCGTTCTATTATAGTCCATGATTTCTGCCAGATTATTCTTGAAATCGTCAAATCCTCTGTGAGTAGTTACTACTTTCAGATCATACTTATCAAGAACCTCTTTCATTTCAGCAGCTTTCAGAGGTGTACCGGAAATCTGTACGATCTTGTAACCGATTTCTTTTACCTTACGGCAGGTTTCATCAAAATCTTCTATATTCTTAGCGAACTCTCTTAATGTGTAATACTGAGCACCAATCTTTCTATCCATTTTTTATCCCTCACTATATTATCATACGACAATTAATATGTATTACTGTTATCAACAACAACCTGTGATTCTGCTTTTACTACGGTAGAATTCTTGATTTTCTCCTGCAGAAGCTCATAGAATCTGTCATCGGGGAAGTTCTTCACATCTACAGTCTCTCCGGTCCATGCGCTCAAATGGATTGCATTGGAAATGGTAAGACCATTAATACCTTCTTCACCTTTAGCAAGAAGCTCTGTTCCATTCAGTAAAGCAGAAGCAAAATTGTTCATAATACCCACGTGCTGAGGACCACCGGAGAAGTCAGCAGGGATCTTGCATTCCCAGCATTCCGGTCTTGCAAAAGGTACTGTATTGACATTGTTATGTTCTCTTTCAGAAATCACATTTCTATTGAAGATGATCTGGTTCTTTTCTATTACTACCTTACCCATATCGCATGCGATCTCCAGGCGGTTGGTACCGGGAGCCTCACCGGTGGAAGTAATGTACTCGCCGGTCGTTCCGTTATCATACTCGAAATATGCCATTACATCGTCTTCTACTTCAATATTGTAATATTTTCCGAAGCTTGCTTTTGCATAAATTCTGTCGGGCATGCCAAACATCCACTGCCACAGGTCAAGCTGGTGAGGGTTCTGGTTGATCAGCGCTCCGCCGCCCTCAGTAGCCCAGGTGGAACGCCAGGTGCTGCTGTCATGATAAGCCTGAGGTCTGTACCAGTCTGTGATGATCCAGGTAATTCTCTTGATGTGACCAAGGTCACCTCTCTGAACCATTGCTCTCAGCTTCTGGTAAACAGGGTTGGTTCTCTGGTTATACATGATTCCGAACAGCTTTCCGGACTTGGCAGCTGCCTCGTTCATCTCTTTTACCTGTTTGGTATATACGCCGGCAGGCTTCTCAGTGATGACATTCAGGCCATAAGAGAAAGCTTCGATTGCCAGTGTCGGATGGTCATAGTGAGGAACTGCGATCAGCACTGTATCACATAATCCGCTCTTGAACAAATCTGTTGCATTCTGAAATAATGCAAGGTCCGGATATAATTTTTTCACTGCTTCCAGTCTTGCAGGAGCAATATCACATACTGCAGTAAGCTCCATGTCTTTTACCTTACCGGCCATTAAATTCTTAACATGACCTGTACCCATGTTTCCGTAGCCAATAATACCAATTTTTACTTTTTCCATGACAATCATCCTTTCTTATTGGTTCATTTTTATTTATTGATTTTTTCAAGTATCTCGCAAAGAGCACGATATGCAAGGGTAAATGTTCCCTCTCCGCCCTTAGGAAGTCCTTCCATCTTATCATCCAGTTCCAGGTTAGCAAGTCCTTCAAAGCTTCCCAGATGAGGCTCCAGGCTCAAGAAACCGTCATAACCGCTTTCCATCAAAGCATTCAGGACATACTCTACATTACCGTCACCGCATCCGGCCGGTACTACCTTGCCATCCTCAAAAAGTGCATCTTTGATATGCATATATGCAACATAATCTTTCAGATTCTCATAAGCATATTTCGTATCCTGACCACACTGTACGAAGTTAGCAGGGTCGAACACTGCTTTAAAATGAGGACCATACAGTTCTTTCATCAAGTCGATACATCTGTCTGCAGTATCACCGTAGATTGCCTTTTCATTTTCATGCAGCAAAATAACATCCTGCTCCTCGGCATAAGCGATCATCTTCTTCAGACGATCAATTACTTCTGCTCTCTCCTCTGCAGTCCACTCGTCACCGCCCTCATGATAGAAGCTGAACATTCTGATATACTTTGCATCCAGCATCTTAGCAGTCTTTACAACTCTCTTAAATACTTCAAAATGTTCTTCAAAGGAATCTGTCAGCTTAATCTTACCGATAGGAGAACCAATTGAAGAAACTTTGATTCCGTACTGTTCCATCTTAGCTTTCAGTTCCACTACTTCCTCATCTGTCAGTGTGGAAATATTCTTTCCGTCAATTCCTCTGGGCTCAAAATACTTGATATTCAGCTTATTTAAAACCTCAAACTGTGTTACGATCTCCTTTGAAATCTCATCGGAGAAGCCGCTGATTTTCTGATAACTCATTCTCTTAGTCCTTTCTCTTCCTAAATTCTGGTCAATGCGGATATTTACAACCCGCCTTGTTGCTTGCTTCTGTAAATACAGAGGCCGTCGCCTCACTCACTTTTATGTACCGGTCCATTTCTTGTTCAATTATAAGTTACCACAATTTTCCCAAATCAACTACTTATTTTTTGCCCTTGACATTGCAATTATTGCTCTTTTATATTAAAATAAAATAGCAGACCAACCGCTAACGAAGAGGGAACCTATGAAAAATCCAAATTACTACTCATTCGGTGACACCACAACAGACATACCGTCCAATGTCCACTATCAGCTTCACAACCACGATGATTATGAAATTCTCCTTTTCATGGAAGGAGATGCCAGATATGTGGTAGAAGAAAAGTCGTACACACTGGAACCATGTGACATCATCATTATCAGAAAGCACGAAATGCATCGTATCTACCACAACAGCGATACGCGCTATCGGCGTGTTGTGCTTATGGTAGATCCCGAGTTCTTCCGTCAGAATAACTGCACGGATTATGAGGCTCAATTTATTAAAGCTCCCGCCGGTACCGATAATAAGATCAATGCGTCTCTTGTACGTTCCAGTGGGCTGTATGATGCTTTTTTAAGATATAAGAAATACTCTCAGGACGGTATTGTGGATGCAGGCTCTCCTATCTTGAAAGCCACAATCGTTGAAATTTTGTATCTGATCAATAAAATAACGGGATTTTCAGCATCCGACCTGACAAACAGTCCGGTAAAGGATGTCATTTATTATCTGAACAATAAATATGCGGAGGATCTGACTCTGGATATGCTGGAGGAAAAGTTCTTTCTCTCAAAATATTATCTGTGCCGTGCTTTTCGCAAGGCAACAGGGCTTACGGTTCATGAGTATATCTGCCGAAAACGGCTGACAAGAGCAAGGGAACTGCGGGCAGAGGGTTATAGTCTCAGCGAATCTGCTATGATGGTGGGATTCCATGACTATTCCTCGTTTTACAGGGCTTATTTGAAAGAGTATGGCAAGCCGCCGCGGAGTGATATGGCGTAATTTACGCACCAACAAAAAGACCAACAGCCATGTCGGGGTGTTGGTCTTAATCTCATTTATAAACCTTAAACTTAATCGCAGGTATAAGGCATCAGTGCAACGTGACGTGCTCTCTTGATAGCAACGGTCAGTGCTCTCTGGTGCTTAGCGCAGTTGCCGGTGATTCTGCGAGGAAGGATCTTACCTCTCTCAGACACGTATCTCTTCAGCTTGTTGGTGTCCTTGTAATCAATTACATTATCTTTACCACAGAATACGCAAACTTTCTTTCTTCTGCGAATTCCGCCTTTTCTTCTCATTGGAGAATCGGTTTTCTCTGCCTTATTAAAAGCCATTGTCAGTGCCTCCTATTCTTAAAAAATCAACTTAGTTAAACGGTAATTCTTCATCGATACCATCGGGGATGTTCATGAAGCCGTCTCCGGCACCACTGGGAGCACTATTGCCGCCAAAACCATTATTGCCTCCGAAATTGTTACCACCGTAACTATTGCCGCCGTAATTATTATTACCGCCGCCAAATCCGCCGTTACCGCCGAAACCGTTATCAGCACCGCCTGCTGCATTCTTGCTCTCAGCAAATTCAATTTCATCTACCATAACACGGACACTGTATACCATCTGTCCGTCCTTGTTGGTGTAATTGTCGTTCTGGATACGGCCACAGGTCAGAATCTTGGTCCCCTTATGCAGGTAACGCTCTACGAACTCAGCCTGTTTACCGAATGCGGTACAGTTGAAGAAATCAGCATCAGGCTCGCCCTCACGCTTGAATCTTCTGTCAACAGCAATAGAGAATCTCGCAATAGCCATCTGATTGCCATTCTGAGAATATCTCACTTCCGGATCCCTGGTTAAACGTCCCATAAGAATTACTTTATTCATACTTTGTCTCGCTTTCTTTATGCCTCGTTCTGTCTAACGCATAAATATCTAACAACGTTGTCCATGATGCGTACGCGGCTCTCAATCTCAGCGGGAGCAGTGCTCTCTGCATCGAATCTGATGAAGTAGTAGAAAGCTTCTTTCATATGCTGAACTTCGTAAGCAAGTCTCTTCTTACCCCATTCATCTACTTCTGTGATGGTACCGCCAAATCTCTCGATCAGAGCTTTGCACTTATCAATGACAGCTGCTCTCTCATCATCTTCGATCTTTGCGCTAACAACAACGGCTAATTCATACTTGTTCATGCTTGTTACCTCCTTTTGGTCTCTGGCCCCTGCCTTACCAGGAGCAAGGATTTAATCTATCACGAGTTAGTATGATAACATAATTCGGCTTACTTTGCAAGTGTTTTTTAAGCTCTTTCACTAATTTCTTTCACATTCTTTTCAAGCAACCTCCTTGCAATCATAATCTGGTGTTCACACCCCAGACATTTCAACCGAAAGTCTGCTCCCACACGCAGAACCTCCCATTCCCTGCTGCCGCAAGGGTGCGCTTTTTTTAATTTTAGTACATCACCAACCTGAATATACATAACTCTGCACTCCTCTTCTATATAATATGTAACATTTATTTTCTATTCATATGACCTTATTCTCGTCCGCGCC
>JAFTVH010000173.1 GCA_017465845.1 Lachnospiraceae bacterium
CGGATGATGTGCTTGAGCAGATGACAGAGAAGATAAAAAGAGCAGGAGATAATTATAGTATAAAATGAAAAAGAACCATAAAAAATGGATAGCAGTCGTACTTGTAGCAGTGCTTGCATTTATCTGGCAGGTATATGGAATTAAATATGTAACGGCACTTATGTCCTTTGAAAATATTCTGCAGGATGTTACATATTGCAATCCGGTGGGAAGTACACAGAACATAAAAATCATAGGTATTGACGAAGAGACCTTGAAAGAATACGGAAAGTTTGAAGAATGGTCAAGAGAGAAGACAGCTGACCTTATAAAGCTGCTTAATTCCAACCCGGACAGCAGACCTGCAGTTGTAGGACTTGATATACTTCTGATGGGTGAAAGCAGTGCAGATGGGACGGATAACTATCTGACAGAGGCATGTGAAGAAGCAGGCAATGTAGTAGTTGTTTCAAAGCTTGTATACCGCACACTCATAGAACAGGATAAAGACACTTATTTTTATGATGAGTGGAATGTAGATATGATAGAGAAGCCTTATGAGGAACTGGCGGCTGTGGCAAGGCAGGGCTTTGCCAATGCCATGATTGATAAGGATGGTTATATCCGCAGAGCGAAGCTTGCAGCGGAGTGCTGGGGAGAGAAAGAGAAGAGCTTTGCGTGTGAGATAGCAGAAGAGTTTTTGGAAAAACCATTAATAGAAGAAGACACGATTGTCCGCTTCCTGTTTTCAGGTGAGCCGGGTGAGTACGAAAAGGTATCGTTCTGTGATGTGCTTGAGGGCAGAGTTGATATAAGAGCCTTTGAAGATAGTATTGTACTTGTGGGTGCATATGCACCGGGTATGCAGGATGCTTATAATGTTGCAGTAGAGCGCGGTGCGCAGATGTACGGAGTAGAAGTACATGCTAATATTATTGAGGCATTGCTGACAGATAAAATAGTAAGTGATATTCCGGTATATATATCAACAGCCTTGATAGTAATTGTATTGGCAGCATACATTCTGCTTGGTCACAGACAAAAACTGCTTCATGCTATTTTGGAAGGCGCAGCCATCATGGTGGCATGGCTTTTAGCCGGTATTTTGCTTAAAAACATAGGTTTTCTCCTTCCTCTTTCTGTAGTAGAAGCAGGAACCGGAATTTTGATGATATATTTTGTGATAACAAAATATATATTAGAGAAGCTTGGAAAAAAGAGAATGTTAAAGGCTTTTGAACGATATGTTGCACCTCAGGTTGTAAAGGAACTAAGCCGTCAGGAGGATTTCGAAGTAAAGCTTGGCGGAGAACGCAGGGATATTGCGGTATTGTTTGTAGACATAAGAGGATTTACCACTATGTCGGAAAAGCTTTTGCCAGAACAGGTTGTAGAGATTTTAAATGAGTATCTTGATTTGACATCAAGAGCAATATTTAAAAACGAAGGAACTTTGGATAAGTTTATCGGTGACGCAACCATGGCAGTTTTTAATGCTCCTGTAGATCTTGAGGATTATGTATACAAGGCAGTATGTGCGGCTGCAGATATGGTAAAAGAGGCACGGGAGCTTGAGAAGAAGCTTGAAGAACGCTTTGGAAGCAGTGTACAATTCGGTATAGGTATAAACTGCGGACCGGCGATTGTCGGAAATATCGGAAGTGAACGCCGTATGGACTATACCGCTATAGGTGACACGGTGAATACTGCAGCGAGACTGGAAAGTACGGCAGGACGCGGTGAGATTTTGATAAGCCAGGCAGTTTATGAGGTTGTAAAAGACAGAATAGAAGCAGAACCGGTTGGTGAGCTTTCACTAAAAGGAAAGCTTCAAAAGATACAGACATATCGTCTGAACAGAATAAAATAGAAACGGAGAACAATAATGAAGCGAAACTGGCTCATTATACCTGAGATTGATAAGAAAGAAGCATTTGCAGAGCTTGCCTGCAGATATCAGGCAGCATTTGAATATAATGATTTCTTTTTGCCATGTGTATATGGAGATACAAAAGAAGTAAAGAGGCGTATTAAGGAATACAGCAGTCTTAACAGAAATCGTTCGAAGGATACGTTACATGGTGTGTTTCTTGACATGGCATCCTTTAGTGATGATTGCTTTTTGGCAGAATACAGCCAAAAGCGAATGTTACAGTCGATGGAAATAGCGGACGAACTGGGAGTTAAAGGAGTTGTTTTTCATAGTGGTCTTGTAAGAGGCGTAACAGGAGACATCTATATCGGAAACTGGCTGAAACGTCCGGGTGAATTGTTCAGGAAGCTTTTAGAAAAGTTTCCACGGCTTGAAATCTATCTGGAAAATACGCAGGAAGAAACACCGGAATATCTTCTTAAAATGAAAGAAGAACTGGCAGATTGCAAAAGATTTTCTTTTTGTCTTGACTATGCGCATGCAAACATAAGCAAAACAAAGCCTTCAGAATGGATTGGGGCGTTTGGAGAAAATATCAGACATATGCACATAAATGACAATGATGGAAATTCGGATCTGCATCAGGTGCCGGGTGAAGGAAGTGTAGACTGGAAGAAATTTGAGCTGGAAACAAAGTTTTTGGAAAATGTGTCGATGTTGATAGAAGTGAATGGATTTGAGCGTCAGAAAAAAGCATTAGAATATCTGACGGAATTATAAGGAGACAACATATGGACAGCAGAAACAAGGAGCTGATGAAAGATATACTGGAAATAGGTATTCAGCTCGCAAAAGAAAAAAACAGAAATCATCTCTTGAGCATGATACTTAATAAGAGTATGAAATATACAAATTGTGATGCGGGAACGCTGTATCTTTATGAAAATGATACTCTTGTTTTTAAAATCATGAAAACAAATTCACAGAATATCAGTAAAGGTGAAGATGGGGAAAGAATAGAGCTTCCGCCTGTACCCATGATTGAAGAAAATATCTGTGCATATTCGGCAATTCATAGAGAAGTGTTGAACATACCGGATGTAAGAAACTGTGAACTGTTTGATTTTTCGGGGCCAAAGAGATATGATGAGATGACCGGCTATCATACAAAGACCATGCTGGTTGTACCTATAACCAA
>JAFTVH010000174.1 GCA_017465845.1 Lachnospiraceae bacterium
CGCATTTCTCGCAGGAACACTTTGCTAGAGGCATAGTTTTTGGGTGCTTTGCTGAAAAGTAGCTACGGTAATAAAATCTAACGGCTATGAGTTATGGAAATTTCTTCGTGAAAGAACCCTGGAGCTCCTTTTGAATGGATTGACTATTACTATAACTTTTGCTATAATACAAGCATAAAGTATCAGGTTTGACTAAGATCAAACACAGTTAGCGAAGTTACATAGTGTCATTTACCTTTGGGTAGATGGCACTTTTTTTGTTTCAAGCCAATTCATTCGGGCACAAGCCGGTAGTCTTTTGGGATTGCCGGCTTTTGTTATATATCAAGGCAATAAGCCAAAAAAGAAAGGAGCATACATTATGCAAAACTCATGTAAAGACGATTTTAACACAACGTTCAGTTCCTACCAGCAAATGCAGGATTATCATGAGCAGCTGGAGAAAAACAGTCAGTGGAAACGTAGCAAGATCTCAGATCTTAGCGTAGTTGCCTTGTCTGTAGAATCTCCTCTGTTAAAGAATCTGGGCGCCTTTGCTGCAGGCACAAGCACGGAAGCCGTAGAAGATACGGCACAGAACCTGGGATTGGCCATCTGGGTTGACGGGAAATTATACCCTGTTCGTATGACTGCGTATAAAAGCCTGTTGGATCGAGCAAAAATAGGTGGAACAGTTCTGCCTAAACTGACTCGTGAAGAGCTGGCCCAGGTGCTGAATATGTGCCTTCAGCACTATCAGGCAGAAACACTGGTACTGATCAGAAACGAGAAAGTTTCTGCGGTTCATTCCGGAGATGAGGCGGATTATTCCGTACTTCCGATTCATGAACTGCTTGAGACGCTTCAACACAAGTTGGATGAGCGTTTTCCAAGGAATGAGTATCAGAATGGGTATTGTGATCATGCAATTTCCAGTGCGGCATGGATTCTTCCGGAACAGAAGGAGGAATTGTTGGGTACATATGCTAAGATGCTCGCTGATTCTGGCAACAAAACAATGGCATCAAAACTTATGCCGGGTATCCGCTTCATGACATCCGATACCGGTGTTGCATCCGCCAAAGTATCTGCACTGTTAATGGGTGCTCAGTATCCAATCCATATTGGAGGCTGCATTGCGGTAGATCATCGTCACAAGTCAGAAGTGGCAAAGTTTCATGATGCACTGGATCAACTGTTTGCACAGTTTGGAGATTCGGTTGCAAAGCTGCAGAAATTGTTGGAGATTCCGCTGGATTATCCGGTGAATGCGATGACAAGATTATGTAAGAAACTGAGTATGCCGAAAAAAGCGGCCTTGGAAGCCATAGGAATGTTTGAAATGTCTTATGGAGGCGGACCAGCTACGGCACATGATGTATTCATGGCAATGCAGGAGATCCTGTTCATACTGAAATCAGAACACACACCACAAAGTAAACTCCTTACAATTGAGGAGAACCTGGCACGTGCGCTTACTGTGAAATGGAGCGATTACGATCTGGCGAAGGTGGTGGAATACTGATGGCAGCACCGATAATTTTGTGTGATACGGCTGGAATGACTAATGAACAGTGGTTAGCAGCCCGTATGCATGGTCCTAAAGGCAATATACCTTATACCGTCGGTGGAAGTGATGTGGCAGCTATTTTTGGTCTTTCCCCATGGACGACACCATTGGAATTGTGGATGATCAAAAAAGGCCGGATGAAGCCGCCAGTAAAAGCAAATGCGAATCAGTTGGAAATGGGGCACTTGTTAGAGCCTATTGCTGCGTATTGGTATGCAAAGAAAACTGGAAACAGAGTCTATGAGGATACCCATCTGTATCAACATGCAGATTTCCCGTTTGCTCTGGCGAATTTTGACAGGCGTTTTGAAAGGGCTTCAGATAATGAACCGGGGATCCTGGAATGCAAGAGCTGTACTTATCATAAAGCAGATGAATGGGCTGATGATGCAATTCCCATTTACTATGAGATGCAGCTGCGTTTTTATCTTAGTGTAGGAGATGTGAATCTTGGAGCATTTTCTGCTGTCTGGGGAAACAACCCGGATAACGATCTGGCAATGCCTGCTCTTGCGCGAGATAGGGCAAAAGAAGACATGATTTTTGAGCGGCTTGAGGAATGGAATTGGAGTCTGGTGCATGATAAACCACCAACAATGGCAGATGTAGAGCCTTCATTGGCTATGCAGTCATTAGCTCGTATTTATGGAGCCAGCCAGAAAGGGCTTCCAACCATTGAATTTTCATCAAAATATGAACCTGCACTACGTAAGATAGCAATACTGCAGGGAAAAATTGCTGATTGTAATCAGGAAATTAAAAATTATGAAAAGGAGGTAGAAGCACATAGTGTGCGAATTGCCGAAATCATGAAGGAGCATGAGCATGGTATCTTAACAACGACCAATGATAAGCTTTTGATTGATTTTGTCACCCGAAAAACAACAAGACCGGATTCCAAAGTATTGAAGGAAAAATACGCTTCCATACTTCCGGATGTAATGAAGACATCGGAAAGCCGTAAGGTAAAGGTGTCGATTCAAACTGTATAGAGAAAGGATACGATTATGAGATATTTATATGGGAAAGACTGGGAGCAGCGTTTGGAAATGAAAATGCTCGAATGTGACAGGAGTAAAAGGAAGGCATATATTTGTTCGCCGCTTAGTGCCTTTACAGACGACGAGGTATTGCGAAATATGCATGTAGCAAGAGCTTATATGTATTATGTAATAGAGCGTATGGGATATCTTGCGAAGGCTCCTCATGCCTACCTTCCGATATTGTTATGCGATAAGATTCCGGTGGAACGTGCGATAGCATTGAAGTATGGATTGAGTCTGCTGGAAACCTGCGAATTGTTATTGGTATGCGGAAAACGCATAAGTGATGGAATGCGTGGGGAAATCGCTCATGCTGCTAAGTTGCGGATGCCAATCTATGTATTTCATGAAAAAGTATATTTGGAAGTACTTGAGGAAGTAAGAAAAAGTAATGGGGACGTGAGTATGGTTTATTTGGATACAAACCATCCGCAGCTGGCCTGCGCACATCCAATTACAAATCTGGAATGGCTTCGGTTGCCTGTATCTGTATAGAGCAGAGAGACTGAATGACAGACACAATGAACTCTCGGAACATAAGTAATGTAGCTTATGTGTTTCCGGGATTTTTTTATGCTCAAATGAAAGGAGTACAAAATTTTGCTATGTCAATTTGAACGACTTATCTATCCACAGAAAACAGCAGCTGTGCAGACCAATAGTTACATGATTGCTATCTATCGGCCTTGTGAGACGATCAGGGATACAGCCGGCAATACCATTACACAGGTAAAGGCGGTTGGTTACTGTCTGCCGACGGCAGATACGATACGTTATGAACTGCAGGGACACTGGTCGAAAAATCCAAAGCACGGTGTCCAGTTTGAAGTGGAGAATTATGATGAAGTCATTATACCAACCAAAGAAGGAATCATTGCTTATCTGACCTCGGGACAGATCAAAGGAATTGGTCCAAAGCTGGCGGAGCGAATATACCAGGCATATGGTAACGCTTCTCTGGATGTATTGGATAAGGAGCCTGAAAAGCTCCTTTCCATATCCGGAATCAGTGAGGGGAAACTGAAAAAAATATGCGATTCTTATCTGGCAAACAGAGGTGCCAGGGATGTCGTTGCGTTTCTGTCACCACATGGAATTACACCTAATATTATCAGTCAATGTATTTGCAGTTGCTAAAGGAATATCTTTCACAAAAGATCGAAGAAGGTGATTACCGGACTGCTCAACGTATTGCAATGGAAGGCTTGGCTGATGAGCCGTATGATACAGATCTTAGCATGTACCAGATTATTTGTATGTTTCAGTTGGGCAATCGGAGTCTGGCAAGAAACTATTACAATAAAGTTGAACTTGAATTAACAGATGAGCAGCGTGATATGATTGATAAGTACAGAAAATAACAGAACAATAATGAATTATCATAATAAAACACTGTAAAAAACCAAATATAATCCGGATTTTAGCCCATGGATAAGACCACTTGCTTGCTATAGTAAAATACAGGGATGAACAACCTGTAATCTATAGCGGCAGGTGGTTTTTTGATTAAGGGAAAGAGATGTGGAATATATTGTACAAATAATATAGGCAAAGAAATATATATCAGCGAACCGAATGGGACCTGCGAGTGGATAAAGAATGTGCATCCGCCAGCAAGGAATTGGGCGCTATATTATCATGCGAAAAAGGGCATGCAGACAAATCGAGGGATTTGTTTGTGTGCCTTTTTTAATAAAAACGAAAAAGCGAGAAGTCCACCGTATTCTTATTGAATTTTTAAAAAAATTTGATAAGGAGACGACGAATGGACGAAAAACAAAAGAGAATAAGTAATGAAGTACAGTTTGAAAAAGATGAATTAAGAGCACGATTTACCGTATGGTTGGATACCACAGTATATCGTGCAAAGCTTAAGTACTTGCGGAAAACAGAGCAGAACAGAGAAGTAGTATCAATCGATGACTTGCCTGAGCATATGTTGGAATGGCAGGAAACCGGGTTTGAAAATAGTCTGAGCAGTGGAAATAATTTTGATTTCGAAGAGGAAAAACTGGCAACAGCGTTCGCAGAATTACCTCTGATGCGAAAAGAAATACTACGGCTGTTGTTTGTGGAAGAATTGGAGCCTGGTGAAATAGCGGAGCATCTGAATTGTTCTGTACAGCATGTATATAACCAGCGATCTTTGGCCATTAAAAAGCTTCGTGGAATACTTGCAGAAGGAGGGACTGATAAGTGAAAAAGGATGAATTTTCAAGGATACTGTTGGCGGCTGTTGCAGGTGATCACGAGGCACTGGAGGAGATATTGGTAATGTATGCACCTCTTATTGAGAAGCATTGTTATGTTGATGGAGTGCTGGATGAGGATCTGCGGCAATACATATGGATGCACATAGCACTGAATATCAACAAGTTCCCGGTATAGATAAAAATGGAAAAAATTTATGGGAGGACATTAGATTATGCTCATATGAATGGCTCTTTATGTGTGTAAGCATCCTCATGCGACGCACATTGACAATTTCATACTGTTCCGAACCGGTACGTTCCTCTGCTGTAGAGCGGCTATCCGTCTGTCTGGCAAACAGACCTAAGAGCACTGATATATATGGTGGCACCTAATATAACGCGATGACACAGCAGGGAGATAATGATACTTCCGTAATTCGCGGCCTGGCCACAATGAAGGCGGGGAGATGAGCAATCTATGGAGCTGTTAGCCGCAGCCGCCGGGGAGGAAGCATAATTTGTGAATTTTCGATAGAAATACAGGGAAGTGGATAAAGCGAAAATGATTGGATTGGAGGGAACGAAATGGAAGATCAGATCGATAGAATACCAATTTATTTAAAGATGACACTTACGATTAGAGAAGCTGCAGAGTACAGCAATATTGGAATTAATAAGATTGACAGTATGCTTAGAACACCTAATTGTCCGTTTGTTCTCTTTGTAGGGACAAAGAAACTGGTAAAGAGAAAAGAATTTGAGGAATATATCAGCCAGAAACTGATTATTTAATTCCCACTTCTTAAAAAAATAATAAAAATCAATGAAAAAACAGTATATAGTCGAAAAATCCATTGAGAGAAAAGAGGTTTTGTGATATAATTTATGGTCTAGTGGTGTGCTCTTTTTTCTCTGGGAGAAAGGAGTAAACTTGGGCAAAGACCTAAAAGGTAAAAACTGTGGTAAGGGTATCAGCCAAAGAAAGGACGGTTTATATCATGCCCGATTTACTGACAGATCGGGTAAAAGACAACAAAACTATTTTAAAAAACTTCCGGAAGCTCGTAACTGGCTTGAGGAAGCCAAACATGCAGACAAGCATGGAACGTTCGTTCCACCAGATATGATTGTGGATGAATGGTTTGAATATTGGATCGAAAACATTGTAGCGGATCTCGCTCCAAATACGTTAAGGAATTATCGGGAACGATATAAATTTAATATTCAGCCTATCATTGGCAAGATGCAAATGTCAAACGTAAAACCAATGCATTGCAAAAAAGTTTTACTCAAGATGGAAGAAAACTATGCCGGTTCTACAATACGACAGACGTATATTGCGATGGGTACGATGTTTAAATCGGCTTTAATGAATGATATCATTATAAAACATCCTATGAATGGTGTCAGATACACAAAGCCGGTTCGTGCTGTAAATGATATTAAGTTTCTTACACGTGAGGAGCAGCAGATATTTCTGCAGGCGGCCAAGAGATCTCATAACTATTTTCAATATGCACTTATTTTGGAAACTGGTTTACGAACAGGAGAATTAATTGGCCTGACCTGGGATGCAGTGGATTTTGATAAACGGACAATTACAGTCAATAAGACGTTGGAGTATCGGCACAAAGCAAAGTTTTGGCGTGCAGGCCCTCCTAAAACGCAACAGAGCTATCGGACGATTCCGATGACGCATCGTGCATATGTGATTCTGAAACGAATGTGGGATGTGCGAGATTACAGAAAGGAATCACCAATGTTGTCGGAAACTCTGGAATTTATTGACAGACGTACCGGACTGACCTCAAAGTTGGTCATGAAAGATTTGGTATTCATTAATTTCCGAACAGGAATGCCTGCAAAGAATAGTTCTTATGATACCCACTTGTACAAACTCTGCGATGAAGCAGGAATAAAACGCTTTTGTATGCATGCTTTGCGACATACATATGCCACAAGAGCAATCGAGAGCGGAATGCCGCCTAAAGTGCTGCAGAAATTGCTGGGACACGCCAGCTTACAAACTACCATGGATCGATATGTACACGTGACAGACAGTTCCATGAATCAAGCTATTAAGCAATTTGAATCAAATCAGGTTTCTTGATGAGATAAAATGATTCGCAAAAAATTGGCGTAAATTTGGTGTAAAAGAAAGGAGAACATATGAGAAATTTTCGCTGTGAATATATAAATTCATATAAATCAATGCAAAATTGGCGTAAAATTGGCGTAAAACGCTGTGGCCATGTTGTAGAAACCCTTGAAAATAAAGGATTTTTGAGAGGAGATGATGAGAAATGAAACTAGGTATCGTAGGATTACCCAACGTAGGAAAAAGTACCCTTTTTAACTCATTAACCAAAGCCGGCGCCGAATCCGCCAACTACCCATTCTGTACCATCGACCCCAATGTAGGCATCGTAGCAGTACCGGATGAAAGATTGAAGCTTCTTGGAGACATGTATCACTCCAAAAAGGTGACTCCCGCCGTAATCGAATTCGTAGACATAGCCGGTCTGGTAAAGGGCGCATCCAAAGGAGAAGGATTGGGCAACCAGTTCTTAAGCAATATCCGTGAGGTAGATGCAATCGTTCATGTAGTGCGCTGCTTTGAGGATACCAATGTCATCCATGTAGATGGCAGTGTAAATCCTCTGAGAGATATTGAGACCATCAATCTGGAATTGATTTTCTCTGATCTGGAGATACTGGAAAGAAGAATTGCCAAGGTGGCAAAAGGTGCCAGAATGGACAAGACCCTGGGCAAGGAGCTGAACCTTCTGGAGCGTATCAAGGAGCATCTGGAAAGCGGCAAGATGGCAAAGAGCCTGGTAGTAGAGGATGATGACGAGCTGGAGCTGTTCAAATCATATAACCTGCTTACATACAAGCCGGTTATTTATGCAGCCAATGTGGCAGAGGACGATCTGGCCGATGATGGCGCCTCCAATAAAGGAGTGGCTGCTGTCAGAGAGTTTGCGGCAGGAGAAGATAGCGAGGTATTCGTAATCTGTGCCCAGATAGAGCAGGAGATCGCTGAACTGGAGGATGACGAAAAGACCATGTTCTTAGAGGAACTGGGACTTTCGGAATCCGGTCTGGAGAAGCTGATCAAGGCGAGCTATCATCTGTTAGGACTGATCAGCTACCTGACATCCGGTGAAGATGAGACAAGAGCATGGACCATCAAAGTAGGTACGAAAGCTCCTCAGGCAGCGGGTAAGATTCACTCTGACTTTGAAAGAGGATTTATTAAAGCGGAAGTAGTAAATTACAAAGATCTGCTGGAGCAGGGTTCCCTTGCAGCAGCCAGAGAAAAAGGCATGGTAAGGATGGAAGGAAAAGAGTATGTAGTTCAGGACGGCGATGTGATCCTGTTCCGTTTCAATGTATAAGGTGGTAGAGTTATGCAGGAAATAATGAATGCCGGGGATATTGCATTCCCGCATCTTGGAATCTATCTGGAAAATGTTCCCAAGAGCTTTTCCATATTTGGGTTTAAAATCGCTTACTATGGTGTGATCATCGGAATCGGTGTACTGGCAGGACTCCTGATGGCGGTGCACAATGCCAAGAAGACGAAACAGGATCCTGATACGTACTGGGACTTTGCAATTTATGCAATCATCTTCTCTATTATCGGAGCAAGATTGTATTATGTGGCATTTTCCTGGGAACTTTATAAAGATGATCTGCTTAGTATCCTGAATACAAGGAATGGCGGAATGGCCATTTACGGTGCGGTTATTGCAGCATTTGTAACATTATTCATCTATGCAGTCATCAAAAAGAAAAATGCATTCCAGATGGGTGATACGGCGGTGCCGGGATTGATTCTGGGGCAGATCATCGGTCGCTGGGGGAATTTCATGAACAGGGAAGCGTTTGGTGAATACACAGACAATTTCCTTGCGATGAGACTTCCTATCGAAGCGGTGAGAAGTGGTGATATTTCAGAAAATATAGCAGCGCATATTGTGGAGGGTACGAATTACATTCAGGTGCATCCCACTTTTCTCTATGAATCGATGTGGAATCTTGTGATATTTTCACTGCTTCTGCTTTATGGCAGTCATAAGAAGTTCCATGGGGAGATCTGTCTGATGTACCTGGGCGGTTATGGATTGGGAAGATTCCTGATAGAAGGACTTAGGACTGACCAGCTGCTGATTCCTGGGACTACGATTGCAGTTTCGCAGATGCTGGCAATGTGTATGCTGGTGTTTGCAGTGATGGCAGACGTGGTGATCAGACAGAAGCTTAAGAAGGGAAAGTGTGGCTTCCTGGGGTTGGACCGCGGCGTTTACCTGCCGGAGGAAGTGAGCGAAGATCGGCAGTAATTTTGACAAAGGGCTATTATCAAATTGCTGCAGGCTTTGCCCGGACACTTATGTTTTGTGGGATTATTGGAAGAAAAAGGGTGGCGTTTGGAAGGAAAAGTGGGGAAAGAGTGTTAGGAAAATAATGCAGAGCGAAAAGCTAGATATAGTATAATATTTAAAACAAACACAATATGTTGTGGTTTGGATAAAAAATGCGGCGTGCCGGAAGGGCACGCCGCATTTTTTGTTAAATTTGGTATAAAAATTGTTTACGATTTTACTTGTCAAATCCTTAAGAATATATTAAAATTACTGTAAAAGTGGTGAAAAGTGGTGGAAAGTGGTAGCAAGTGGGTGGCTTTCCCTACGGTTTGTGGCAGATCACTTTGTATGCATTTGGATGAAGTTAGAGATTACAGCAGTTGTGTTAGGCGGTGATTGCAGTGTTTAAGAGTCAGTACAATCATACGGTCGATACAAAAGGCAGGTTGATAATTCCCTCAAAGTTCCGGGAGATTCTCGGTGAGCAGTTTGTGGTGACGAAGGGGATGGATGGCTGCCTGTTTGCGTTCTCCAATGATGACTGGAAAGTATTTGAAGAGAAGCTGAAAGCACTGCCGATTACAAATAAGAATGCCAGAAAATTTGCCCGTTTCTTCCTGGCGGGCGCCGCAGATGTAGAGTTGGACAAGCAGGGAAGAATCCTGCTGCCCCAGCATTTGAGAGAATTTGGGGAGATTGACAAGGACGTGGTTCTGGTAGGAGTAGGAAGCAGAATTGAGATCTGGGATCGTGATAAGTGGATAGTTGAGAATTCAGATGACGATATGGATGCAATCGGCGAATCGATGGAAAGCATCGGTATTACAATATAGAAAGCCGGACAGAAAGGATACGACTTATGGAATTTAATCATTATTCCGTAATGCTGGCGGAAACAATTGAACAACTAAATATTAAGCCGGGTGGTATCTATGTAGACGGTACGCTGGGAGGCGCCGGACATGCTTCCGAGGTATGTAAGAGGCTGGTGGACGGAAGATTCATCGGTATTGACCAGGATGAGGATGCTATTAAGGCCGCCGGTGAGAGACTTGCTCCTTTTGGGAATAAAGTGACGATCCTGCGGAATAATTACTGCAATATGAAAGCGGCCTTGACGGAGCTGGGAATTGAGAAAGTGGATGGAATCGTATTGGATCTGGGAGTATCTTCTTACCAGCTTGATACGGAGGATCGAGGGTTCTCATATCGGTTCGATGCTCCTCTTGATATGAGAATGGACAGGCGTCAGACCTTGACAGCCCGTACCATAGTAAATGAGTATTCTGAGATGGAGCTTTTCAGAATCATCAGAGATTACGGTGAAGACCAGTTTGCTAAGAATATAGCAAAGCACATTGTGATAGAACGGGCAAAGAAGCCCATAGAAACTACATTTGAACTGAACGAAATAATCAAGGCCTCCATCCCTGCAAAGATGCGGCAGAACGGCCATCCGTCCAAGCAGACATTTCAAGCCATCAGGATTGAGTGTAACAGGGAATTGGAAGTATTGCGGGATTCGTTGGAAGACATGATAGAACTGTTGCATCCCGGAGGAAGGCTATGCATCATAACTTTCCATTCCCTGGAGGACAGAATTGTAAAGACAGCTTTCAGGAACGCGGAGCATCCGTGTACCTGCCCACCGGAATTCCCGGTGTGTGTCTGCGGCAAAGTACCGAAAGGCAGAGTGGTGAGCCGTAAGCCCATTTTACCGGGCAAAGAGGAACTGGCGGTAAACAGCCGGTCCAAGAGTGCAAAACTGAGAGTATTTGAAAAGGAGTAGATGGCGACAATGGCGCATACAGAGTATAGAGGCAGCAACAGCAGAGAAAACAGTTATAGAACAAATAGACATACACAATATGGATATAGCAGAAATGATTTTTACGTAAATGATAATCTGGCAAGAAAACAGGACTTTGTCAGAACCCTTGAGGAAGAGCCACGCCACTCCATCAGTAATGAGGCCAGAAAGAACAGGGAAAAGGCTCATCACATGAGTCTGGGGTATGTAGTGTTTCTGGTGGCAGCACTATGTTGTACCGGTGTTGTGCTGGTGAATTATCTTCAGATTCAATCTAAGGTGACCAGAACTGCAGAAGTTGTGTCAACTAAGGAACAGGAACTGAATAATTTGAAGCTCAGCAATGATGAGACACTTAACCGGATTAACAGCAGCATCGATGTGGAAGAGATTAAGCGTATTGCCATCGGGGAACTGGGAATGACTTATGCATCAGAGGGGCAGATTATAATGTATACCAGTGAAGGAAATGATTACCTGAGACGTGTCGCAGGAGATTAGAGGTGCTGTAAGTGAGCGAACAAAAAAAACAAAGAAAATTTACAATAAAAATGCAGAAAAAGCTGGTGGTACTGTTCTTTTTTGTACTACTGGCTTTTGCCGGATTATGCGTTAGGCTATATTGGATCTCCAGGGAAGACGGTGAGCAGTACAAGAAACAGGTTTTATCTCAGAGAGGCTATGACAGTACCACACTTCCTTTTAAAAGAGGAGATATTGTGGATGCAAGAGGTACCACACTGGCTACCAGTGAAAAGGTGTACAATCTGATCATTGATGCCAAGAATATGTTGTATCAGGACAAAAAATATCTGGAGCCTACCATTGAGGCATTAAACATCTATTTTGGGCTGAATTCCAATGAAGTACGAGAGTATGTTACTACCCATACCACTGCTTCCTATAAGGTGATGAAGAAGCAGCTTACTTATGATGAAATCAAGGATTTCAAAGCAGCTATGAGTGCAGATGGCAGCTTGATTAAAGGAGTGTGGTTCGAAGAGGAGTATAAGAGGATTTATCCCCAAAATTCTTTGGCATGTGATATCATAGGCTTTACCGGTAAGGACAATGTGGGAAGCTATGGACTGGAAGAGTATTACAATGATGTACTGAATGGGACAAACGGAAGAGAATACGGATACCTGACAGAAGATTCCACGCTGGAGCGGACGGTGAAGCCGGCAGTAGATGGCTATACCATACATACCACCATAGACGCTAATATTCAGGCTGTTGTGGAAAAGTATTTAAAACAGTTTAATGATGAGTATGCCAATACGGTAAGAGCGGGGAATGGCGCTGAGAATCTGGGTGCCATTGTTTATGATGTAAAAAAAGGCGAAGTATTGGCTATGGCTAACTATCCCTATTATGACTTAAATAATACAAAGGATACTTCTTCTTTGCTTGGGTCTATGATGGTGGAGGAGATAGAGAATGCAAACGGTTATATGGAATTGCATAGGACAGATACCGTTATTACAGAGGAAATCATAAACGGTTGGAGCCAGGATGAACTTTATCTGAATCTGAATAACCTGTGGAAAAATTTCTGTATTTCGGATACTTATGAACCGGGTTCCACTGCAAAACCCTTTACGGTAGCAGCTGCTCTGGAAGCAGGTGCGATCACCGGTAAGGAAGTGTATCAGTGTAACGGTGTATTGGTAAGAGGGGGTCATAACATTCATTGTCATGGCGGCTATGGTCACGGTCCTGTTACGGTACAGAACTCTATTGCATGGTCCTGTAACGTAGCACTGATGAAGATAGCAGAGACGCTTGGAGCGGAAGGATTTTGTAAATTCCAGGAAATATTTAATCTCGGTTTAAAGACAAATATTGACCTTGCGGGAGAAGCGCGTACAGCCGGTTTGCTTTGGCCTCTGGAAAATATGAAGGAAGCTGATCTTGCAACCAATTCCTTCGGTCAGAACTTTAATGTAACGATGATTCAGATGATTGCAGGCTATAGTGCTTTGGTCAACGGCGGTTATTATTATGAGCCTCATGTAATAGACAAGATTACCAATTCCTCAGGAGCAACAATTGAGACCATTGAACCAAGAATTTTGAAACAGGTTGTCTCCGAGTCCACGTCAGAGAAAATCAGACAATACTGCAAGGCAACCGTTGTGGGAGAGGGCGGAACCGGAAAGACAGCAAGACCGGCAGGATATGTTATTGGCGGCAAAACGGGAACAGCCCAGACCCTTCCCAGAGGAAACGGCGAATATGTGGTATCTTTTATGGGACATGCACCGGCTGATGATCCTCAGATTGCGATTTACGTTGTGGTGGACAGAGCTAACGCGGAGAGACAGGATAGAGCCAGTTATGCGACAGGTATCGTTCGCAATATTTTGACGGAGATTCTGCCTTATCTGAATATTTATATGACGGAAGAATTATCTGAAGATGAAATCAAGGAACTGGCAGCCAAACAGTTAGAAATTACTAATCAGTATACCCAGACCCCGGAACAGGATGATTTGGAACAGGCTTATGGTGAGGGTACAGGAGAAGGAACAGGAGAAAGCGGGCAGGAAGATAACCTGCCGGATTGGATGAGTTTTCCTATAGACCCGGAGACAGGATATCGTGTGGATCCTTCTAACGGAAACTATCTGGATGCAGAGACGGGAGAATTGATCAACAAGACCGTAGATGCCATTCCGGCAGGAATGGGTTGAGGAAATGGGGAGTAATGATTCCGGTCTTTACGGAATAGAGTATAGTAATACCGTTTGGCAAGGTGTTGTATGCTCAGCAGACTTAAAAAGACAGCGCACAGGAAGAAAATTACGATAGCAGTCGTTCTCTGCGTCCTGGTACTGGCAGGATTATTTGGCAGACTCGTTTATCTGATGATATGGAAAGCCGATTATTATTCGGAACTGGCTACGCAGCTTCACGAAAGAGAACGAAGCATCAAAGCGGCAAGGGGCAGAATTATAGACCGAAACGGCACGGTGATTGCAGATAACAGAACGGTTTGTACTGTATCGGTTATTCACAGTCAGATAGAAGATGCAGAGACTGTAATCGATGTCCTTTGTAAAGAATTAGGGTTGTCACGGGAATATGTGACTCAAAGGGTGGAAAAGTATAGTTCCATCGAAAGAATCAAAAGCAATGTTGATAAAACAATCGGTGACCGGATCCGGGAATACGATCTGGCCGGAGTAAAAGTGGACGAAGACTACAAGCGCTATTATCCATATAGTGATCTGGCCAGTAAAGTTCTAGGCTTTACCGGCAGTGATAACCAGGGCATTATCGGCCTTGAGGTAGTCTATGAAAAATATCTGGAAGGAACCTCAGGTACAATCCTGACGGTAACGGATGCTGCCGGTATCGAGGTGGAGGAAGAAGGGGAACGCAGGATAGAGCCGGTGAACGGAAAGGACCTGTATATCAGTCTTGACATGAATATACAGTCTTATGCCACTCAACTGGCACAGCAGGCTATGGCTGCAAAGGAAGCAGAGAGTGTATCTATCCTGGTCATGAATCCTCAGAATGGTGAAATATTAGCCATGGTCAACGTACCAGAGTTTGATTTGAACAATCCTTATGAACTAACGGTAGACGTAAATAAGGATGTAACCGATAAGGAAAAACAGGACTTGTTGAATCAGATGTGGCGTAATGGCTGTATCAATGATACATATGAACCGGGTTCCACGTTCAAGATCATCACTGCAGCCGCCGGTCTGGAGGAGGGGGTGGTGACACCGCAAAGTACATTCAGCTGTCCCGGATACATCATTGTGGATGACAGGAAAATTAAATGCCATAAGGTGGCAGGTCATGGCGGAGAAACTTTTGTACAGGGGACTATGAATTCCTGCAACCCGGTATTCATAACCGTAGGCTTGAGATTGGGAGTAGATAAATATTATGAATATTTTGAAAAATTTGGACTGAAAACCAAAACAGGTGTGGATCTTCCCGGAGAGGCGGGAACTATCATGCACAGCAAAGAAGATATGGGAAATGTGGAATTGGCTACTGTATCTTTCGGTCAGTCTTTCCAGATTACGCCTATGCAGCTGGTGACAACCGTTTCCTCTATTATCAATGGCGGCAACAGGGTAACTCCCCATTTTGGGGTAAAAGTTATGAATATGGAAGGTACAGAAATCGAAGTCCTGGAGTATCCGGTACAGAAGGGCATTGTGTCCGAGGAAACCTCGGCTACGTTGAGAGAAATACTGGAACTGGTGGTTTCAGAAGGGACCGGCAAGAATGGTAAGATCGAAGGATTCCGGATCGGGGGCAAGACGGCCACAAGTCAGACACTTCCCAGAGGCAGCGGCAGATATATTGCATCTTACATAGGATTTGCTCCGGCAGATGATCCACAGGTGATTGCGCTTGCTATTGTCAACAACCCTCAGGGGGTGTATTATGGAGGACAGGTGGCGGCACCTATCGTCAGACAGCTTTTTGAAAATATTCTTCCCTATTTAGGGATTATGAACTATAATGAAGAGTAAGATGTAAAATATGGAGGTTATATTATGAAGGGACAAAAGTATCTGGTAGTCGGTTCGGGTATCAGTGGAATAGCAGCAGTAAAGCTCCTTGAAATGCAGGGAGCGGAAGTGATTTTATATGACAGTAATCCTAAGTTGACCGAGCAGGAGATTAAGAACAAACTTCCGGAAGAGTCAAAAGCCATATGCATCGCCGGAGAATTGCCGGTTGATCTTGATGTTGATCAGATTGTATTAAGCCCCGGGGTGCCCACGGATCTTCCATGGATCAATCATATGAGAGTAAACGGAATCCCTGTTCTTGGTGAGATCGAACTGGGATATTTGTGTGAGCAGGGAAAAGTGGCTGCAATCACAGGTACAAACGGTAAGACTACTACCACCACTTTGGTGGGGGAAATTATGAAAGCGCATCTGGGAGTTGAAAAGGTGTTTGTGGTGGGAAATATAGGCAATCCGTACACACTGGAATCTATGAAAACCGGACCGGATACAGTGACAGTCGGAGAAATCAGCAGTTTCCAGCTGGAAACGGTACATACGTTCCACCCGAAAGTATCGGCTATCTTAAATATCACTCCGGACCATCTGGACAGACATCATACCATGGAGGCATATGTTGCTGCCAAAGAAGCAATCGCATCAGCTCAGACAAAAGATGATATCTGCGTTCTCAACTATAATGATCCTTATACTCGTGACTTTGGGAGCCGTTGCCCGGCAAAAGTGGTATTTTTCTCCTCAAAAGAGGAACTTGTGGAAGGCTATTTCTTAAAAAATGATATGATCTGCCTTGCTCAGGATGGTAAGGTAACAGAGCTTATGAATATTTACAGTGATATGAATCTTGTAGGTATCCACAATGCAGAGAATGTGATGGCGGCAATCGCCGTTACAAGAGGTTTACAGGTTCCTATGGATACGATTCTTCAGGTGGTAAAGAACTTTAAAGCAGTTGAGCATAGAATTGAATTTGTAGCTTCAAAGGGTGGCGTAGATTATTATAATGATTCTAAGGGCACCAATCCTGATGCGGCCATCCAGGGAATCCGTGCTATGAGAAAGCCCACTATTTTAATTGCGGGGGGCTATGATAAACATAACGAATACGATGAATGGATTGAAAGTTTTGGTGGGAAAGTAAAGTGGCTGGTACTGATCGGACAGACGAGAGAGAAAATTGCAGAGTGTGCTAAAGCACATGGTATTGAGCAAATCCGTTTTGCAGATACCTATGAAGAATGCCTGAAGCTTTGTACCCAACTGGCAGAAGCAGGTGATGCTGTATTGCTATCTCCGGCGTGTGCAAGCTGGGGGATGTTCCCTAATTATGAGGTAAGAGGAAATTTATTTAAAGAATATGTCAATAGTCTTAAGGAGTGATGCCGGTGGCTGCACAAAGAAGAAAACATAAAAAGAAAAATAATAAATCTGAATACTTTTTTGATTACAGTCTGCTGTTCATTATTTTGTTCCTGTTGGGCTTTGGGATGCTGATGATCTACTCTGCCAGTTCCTATACAGCTTATCTGGAATATGGGGATTCCGCCCAGTATTTGAAGAAACAGCTGCTGGCAAGTATCCTGGGGCTGATTGCCATGACAGTAGTAGCCAACATACCCTATCATTTCTGGGAAAGGTTTGCAGTTCTTGCATATGTGGTGTCCATCGCCATCATACCGGTGGTCCTGACACCCCTTGGCATTTCCAGCCATGGTGCGAGAAGATGGTTCAAGATTCCCGGAATTCCTTTACAGGTGCAGCCGGCGGAAGTGGCGAAACTGTGTATGATCCTGTTCCTGGCATGCCTGGTATGCAAGCTGGGAAAGAAGGCAGGTACCTTTAAAGGTATTGTTTTGATGTTCTTAGCGCCCTTGCCGCAGGCAATCATGATTTGGAGGATTACAAGTAACTTGAGTTCTGCTATAATCGTAGTAGGAATTTCTGTACTTATGATTTTTGTGGCAGATCCTCATTATAAGAAATATCTTGTGATGGGCACAGGGGCTGTTGCAGGAGTGATTGCGCTTGTTTATGCAATCATCAATATGGAGACATCCGAAGGCGGTTTCCGAATCAGAAGAATTGCCATCTGGCTCCATCCTGAGACAGATCCGGAGGGTACTGGCTTCCAGACACTACAGGCTCTTTATGCCATCGGAAGCGGGGGGATCTGGGGAAAAGGTCTTGGACAGAGTATGCAGAAGCTGAATTTTCTGCCGGAAGCTCAGAATGATATGATATTCTCCATTATCTGTGAAGAACTGGGACTATTCGGTGCAGTGGCAGTCATTTTGATGTTTATTCTTCTTCTGTGGAGAATGATGATTATAGCCAACAATGCACCTGACCTGTTCGGTGCTATGTTGGTAGTAGGCGTTATCGGCCACATTGCCATTCAGGTAATTTTAAATATAGCCGTAGTAACCAATAGTATTCCAAATACCGGAATTTCCCTGCCCTTTATCAGTTACGGCGGTTCTTCAGTCATGTTTCTGCTGATAGAGATGGGGCTGGTACTCAGTGTAGCCAAAAGGATTCAACTGAAAGAAGTATAGTACAAGGTACCGGTTACAAGTCAGGTACATAGAATAAATCAGGTTATAATTTTTGAAACCGGATGGTGCTATATGGAAGCGATTCATGTTCACGGAGGTGTCAGTCTGCAGGGCAGTGTCAGGATACATGGTTCTAAGAATGCTGCGCTGCCGATTCTGGCGGCAACGATACTTACCAAGGATGAAAGTATCATCAGCAATTGTCCCAGGATCAGTGATGTGTATCAGATGCTTCAACTTCTGAATGCACTGGGCTGCAAGGTCTGCTGGGAAGGGAATGGTATCAGAGTGGATGCCGGTAATGTGACGCAGTCTAAGATGCCGACGGAAGCGATTACCGGAATGCGCTCGTCGCTTTTTCTGATGGGAGCTTTGCTTGGGAGAAACAGAGAGGTCGTGATGGAGTATCCGGGAGGATGTGTTATCGGCAAAAGGCCTATTGACTTGCACTTGAAGGCGCTAGAGCAGATGGGAGCAGTCTTTGAAGAAAAGGAAGGCAGAATCTGTGGAAAAGCGCCTGAAGGACTCCATGGTGCCGAGATCTACTGGAACATCTCAAGTGTGGGAGCCACGGAAAATATTATTCTGGCGGCAGTTACTGCGCAAGGGAAGACTAAGATCCATGGCGCTGCCAGAGAACCTGAGGTGGAGCATCTCTGCAGATATCTTCTTGCCTGCGGTGGAGATATAGAAGGTGTTGGAACGGACTGTCTGTGTATTTCCGGAGGAAAGGCGCTGAGGGGAACACATTATACAGTGCCGGCTGACAGAATCGTAGCAGGCACATATGTGCTGGCTTGTTTGGCTGCGGGAGGTTGTGTCTTATTGGAAGAGGCGCCTGCACAGCAGATGACATCGGTATTGGAGCTGGCTTCTTCTATGGGAGCAGAATACCAGAAAGCGGCAAACGGGTTGTATGTGCAGGCTCCGGAAAGATTGCAGGGGGTCAGGGAACTGATTACTTTGCCATATCCCGATTTCCCTACAGATCTCCAGTCTGTGGCCCTTACAGCAATGACAGGTGCTGATGGAGAATGTCTGATTGAAGAAACTATTTTTGAAAATCGCTTCCGCGTAGTAGAGCCCTTACGGGAAATGGGAGCTGATATCCGCCAGCTGGATGCAGCCAGAGTGATTGTAAGGGGACCGACCAGATTGGAAGGACGTGAAGTGGAAGCTGTAGAGCTGAGAGGAGGTGCAGCACTGGTAGTGGCCGGGCTGATCGCAGAGGGAGAGACTGTTGTCAGAGGATGCCGCTATATCGACAGAGGCTATGAGAATATCTGTCGAGATCTCAGAGAGTTAGGAGCGCGGATTTACAGTGTATAACAAGTATAAAAAGAAAAAAATCACATGGTTACTGGCAGCAGCTGTGCTGCTTTCTGTTCTGGCAATGATACTGATTGCTGTGCTGCAAAGACATACTGTGAAGAATGTGTATGTGGAAGGCAATCTTCATTATTCCCAGGAGGAAATCAAGGAATTTGTGATGCAGGGACCATTGGGAAATAATTCGCTTTATCTGTCTTTTAAGTACCGGAATAAGGGAATTGAAAATGTTCCTTTTGTAGATGTGATGGATGTGGATATCCTTGCGCCGGATACCATCAAGATCATTGTATATGAAAAAGCACTTGCAGGTTATGTCCGGTATATGGATTCCTGTATGTACTTCGACAAGGACGGATATGTGATGGAATGCTCCGATGTGAAAACAGAGGGGGTTCCCCAGATAACCGGTCTTAGCTTTGACTACATGGTGCTTGGGGGAAAATTGCCTGTTGAGGATGAAGCAGTATTCGACAATGTCATGAATCTTACCAAACTGTTGGACAAGTATGAACTGGAGGCGGATACGATTTTTTTTCATTCATCGGGAGAAATAACCATTTATTTCGGAGAAATCAAAGCAGCCTTAGGTGATGACAGCAGCCAGTTGGAAAACAAAATGATGCTTCTGCCTCAGTTTTTATCGAAACTGGAAGGAAAAAAAGGAACGTTGCGGATGGAAAATCTGACGCAGGACAGAACGGATGTTTCGTTTCAGCTGGAAGAGTAGAAAAAAGAGAATAAAAAGCGAAAGAAACATTGCAAATTTCTTAAAAAATGGGTTGATTAATTTGTAAAATAATTATATGATAGAATATATGGAATTTAAAAGAATGAAGGAGGACGAACCTTTGCTGGAGATTAAGACAAACGATGCTGAATCTGCTGCCAAGATCATAGTAGTAGGTGTTGGCGGTGCAGGTAACAATGCTGTAAATAGAATGGTAGATGAAGAGATTGACGGTGTAGATTTTATTGGAGTGAATACCGATAAGCAGGCCCTGAAGCTGTGTAAGGCTCCCAGGATCTTACAGGTTGGTGAGAAGCTCACCAAGGGACTTGGTGCAGGTGCCAAGCCGGAAATCGGTGAGAAAGCTGCAGAGGAGAGTGCTGAAGATATAGCAGCAGCTCTGCAGGGTGCAGATATGGTATTTGTAACATGTGGTATGGGCGGTGGAACCGGTACCGGTGCAGCTCCTGTAGTTGCTAAGATAGCTAAGGAAATGGGTATTCTGACCGTCGGTGTAGTGACCAAGCCTTTCCGTTTTGAAGCCAAGGTACGCATGACCAATGCTTTGGCAGGAATTGAGAAGATTAAAGAGAATGTAGATACCTTAATTGTAATTCCTAATGACAAGCTGTTAGAAATCGTAGACCGCAGAACTACAATGCCGGAGGCTCTGAAGAAAGCTGATGAAGTGCTTCAGCAGGCTGTACAGGGAATTACCGACCTGATCAATGTACCCGCTATCATCAATCTGGACTTTGCTGATGTACAGACTGTTATGAAGGACAAGGGTATCGCACATATCGGTATCGGAGAAGGCAAGGGCGATGATAAGGCCCTGGAAGCTGTCAAGATGGCAGTAGAGAGCCCTCTTCTTGAGACCACAATCTCCGGAGCTTCACATGTGATCATCAATGTATCCGGTGATATTACATTGTCAGATGCTTCTGACGCAGTAAGCTATGTACAGGATATGGCAGGAGATGAAGTGAATATCATCTTCGGTGCTATGTATGATGACACAAAGTCCGACAGTTGCGTAATCACAGTAATTGCTACCGGTCTGGAAGATGCAGCAGCAGCGCCTCAGACAAATGTGGTTCAGACCAATGTGCCTCCTTACCGCAATCCTATGGGACATACTGTTCCTAACACGCTGCAGGGAATGAACCAGCCCAGGCAGCAGGCTCAGCCTTACGGACAGGTTAACTATGCTCAGAGCAACTATGGACAAGGTGGCTACAGCCAGGGTGGCTATGCCCAACAGAATTACAGCCAGAATAATGCTGGACTGAATGGACAGGCTCAGACCGGCTATACACAGCCTAAGCCTGCGACTGCTTCCAGACCGCTTTCAGGCATTAACCGTCCTACCGATATCAGAAGCTCTGTAGAAGAGAAATCCTTAAAGATTCCTGATTTCCTGCAGAGAAAGTAAGCGCGATGCAGCTGATGAAACGGCTGTAAAGCGATATGTAATTTGAGTTTATTTATTCTGATACCAAAGTAAATTTGAAAGAAAGATATACAAGGCGTTTCACCCCATGATTGAAAGGAATCGTGGGGTGGGATGCCTTGTTTTGCATTTCTATAATGCAGCTGTCGAAAAAAGTAGATAAAATAAGAGAAATTGCTGAGCTGTTCTGACAAATTCTGCAATGCATAACAGGTATACTGTAGAGGAGAAAGGAGCAGAAAGGTGTATTACGAAATCTACATAGACAGTCTGTTGCTGGTCAATTTTGTTATGAATCTGTATTGCCTGGAACTGGTGAACCTGATTTGTCTGCGCACTGCCACGCGCAGGAGGATATTATTGGGCGCTGTTCTGGGCGCTGTTTTGTATCTGGTTCCTTTTCTTTTGCCGGGGAAAGGATGGCTGGAGATGTTGATTTTATTTCCAGCAGCCGCAGTCATCATGATATTTGTGACATTCAGACTGAAAGAACTACAAGCTTTTGCACGAGTATTTTCGCTGCTGCTTTTTTCTTCCTGCGCACTGGGAGGATGTATGATTCTGCTGTTACGCCTGCTGCCGCGATCTTCGGGACTCCGGCCGGGAGTCTTTGGTATCATGGGCATAGGCGGAGTTGTTTTCCTGGAGGCAGTTCATCTGGTGCAAAAGAATAGAGGAACAGATCTCTGTAAAGTGGAGTTGATTGGAAAAGGTGCCAGAATTACGGTAAGCGCACTGATTGACAGCGGGAATGGCCTGATCGAACCTGTGAGTGGAAGGCCTGTATGTATTTTAGAAAAAAATATCTTCAAAGGATTGTGGAGAAACGGCCAGCCGGAAGGTTTTCGGGTAATTCCGTATCATACGGTAGGAAAGAGCAGAGGTATTTTATATGGTTACTTGATACCGGAATTGATCATCAATAAAGAGGGAATGCTGATAAGCTGTAAAAATATCTACGTAGGGATTGTGGATGAGAAGCTTGCTTCGGAGGGCGGATACTGCATGATTTTAAATCCGTTGCTCCTTCAGGAAAAATACAGAAGAACAGGATAGAAGGAAAACGCAGACGGAGGTAACAATATGATCATAAAGATAGCTATACCGGGCAGGCTCCAGTTCAAAATGGTACGCCGGGAAAACATCCTCCTGCCGAAAAGAGGTGACGTCCATTACATAGGAGGAGCAGAAGTACTGCCGCCGCCACTGGAAACCGAGAAAGAGACAGAGGTAATAAATGACTTGGGGACAGAATACGAAGATGAGGCAAAATCCATTTTAATTGAGCATAATTTAAGGCTGGTGGTATATATTGCCAAAAAGTTTGATAATACGGGAGTGGGAGTAGAGGACCTGATTTCTATAGGGACTATTGGGCTGATTAAATCTATCAATACTTTTAACCCCAATAAAAATATCAAACTGGCTACCTATGCATCACGGTGTATTGAAAATGAGATTCTGATGTACTTAAGACGAAACAGCAAGACGAGACTGGAGGTGTCCATAGATGAACCCCTGAATGTGGATTGGGATGGCAATGAACTGCTTTTATCTGATATTCTGGGAACGGATGAGGATGTGATCTACAAGGATCTGGAAAATGAAGTGGAACGCAAGCTTTTACTGAAAGCCGTCAGTAAGCTGTCCGAAAGGGAGAAGACGATCATTAACCTGAGATTTGGCCTGGGAACGAGAGACGGACAGGAGATGACCCAAAAAGAAGTAGCCAGCCTTCTTGGAATTTCACAGTCATACATATCGCGATTAGAGAAGAAAATTATGAAACAGCTGAAAAAAGAAATGAGCAGTTGCACCTGACTGCTCATTTTCTCTTGGCAAAAGCGCATGGATAGTATATACTAATAAAGCGGGCATGTAGCCTGAATCAAGCATACGGAAAACAGTTGAGGATGAGAAAATGATTCAACGTGAAGATATATTATCTATGGAATATTTAAAGAAAACAGAATTCACCGGATGCCATCAGGGGATGCGTTATCGTCTGGAAGGAATTAGTGGAGAGGACGGTAAGAAATTGAAAGTGACTGTGTGGCCGGAACCTTTCAATTTCTTTAAGACACCGGATGAGAAGAAGCAGAGTGCAGAATTCGCCTTTGCAGAGGATGGTGTGGTGGAAGCAGTTGCGTGGATGAATGAAAGACTGGTCAGGGACCATGATAAATGGGAACATTCCTGGGATCGATGGACAGACTATAAGATGGAGTAAGTTATGTTGAAATATATTATCCGGGATTTAATGTCAATGCTGCACTATGCTCCATATGGAATTGCGGCAGGGATAGTTGTATGGTTGCTTTGCGTTCTTATGAATGCCTGGCGGTCCATCAGGAGAAGAGAGAAGGTGCCGGTACCGGCAGCGGTGTGTTTTTACATGTATGTAGTGATTATTCTGGTGATCACTTTTTTCTCCAGAGAGAGTGGTTCCGGAAAAGGAATGGATTTGGAACTGTTCTCTACCTTGGGAATCAATGACAGGAACAATGCTTACGCGATAGAAAATATTCTGTTGTTCATTCCATTTGGCTTTGTATGCCCATGGCATATCAAAAAGGTAAGAAGTTTTCTGAAGTGTTCCGGAATGGGCTTCCTTACCAGCTTAGTTATAGAATGTATGCAGTTCGTGACGCACAGAGGAGTTTTTCAAATTGATGACATCGTTGCCAATCTGATGGGAAGTATGATTGGCTATATCTTTTTTAGGTGTGTTTTTTCCCGCGCAAAAGAGAGCTGTTGACAGAGATTCTCTTTCTGCGCAGGGAAAACAGTTCTGTACTAGGCAGTCAGATAAGCCCGCATGGTACGGAGCGCACTTTTCTCCAGGCGTGATACCTGTGCCTGGGAGATTCCGATGATTTCGGCTACCTCCATCTGGGTCTTGCCTTCAAAGAAACGCAAAGAGATAATTTCGTGCTCTCTGGTGTTGAGTTTTTTCATAGCCTCGCTCAGGGACAGATGTTCCACCCAGGTCTCTTCTTTATTTTTCTTATCACTGATCTGGTCCATGACATAGAGTGTATCACCTCCATCTGTGAAGATCGGTTCGTACAGGCTCATGGGGTTCTGGATGGCATCCATGGCATATACAATATCCTCTTTGGAGATGCCCACCTCAGCCGCAATTTCTTCAATGGTTGGCTCTTTCAGATTTTTTCTTGTGAGATTTTCACGGGCATAGATTGCCTTATAAGCAGTGTCCTTTAGGGATCTGGATACCCTGATACTGTTGTTATCCCGTAGAAATCTTCGTATCTCACCGATAATCATAGGTACAGCATAAGTGGAAAATTTTACATTTAGCGTAGAATCGAAATTATCGATAGCTTTGATCAATCCAATACATCCTATCTGGAACAGATCATCTACATTTTCATTGCTGGAAGAGAAGCGTTTGATGACACTTAAGACCAGTCGCAGATTCCCTTCGATATATTTTTCCCTGGCTAGTTTGTCTCCTGCTTCAATTCTGGAGAAGAGAGCCTCTTTTTCTTCTGCTTTTAAGAGCGGAAGTCTGGATGTGTTAACACCGCAGATTTCTACTTTTCCCTGTGCCATTTATGTTGCCTCCCTGTTTGCTGTGTGGAAAATTTTTTTGGCAAATCAACTGTTAACATTATGTGCGATTCCGGACAGGATATACTTCCCAAATAGAAAAAAAGAAGTGCCCATGTAAGACTTTGGAGAATATATTATAGAAAAAGCGAGAATGGTGAAAAATGCTTTTTTCGGAATTAAAATGCAAGGATGTCATTAATATCAGAGACTGTAAGAAACTGGGGCATGTGTGTGACCTGGAGTTTGATGAATGCAGCGGCTGCATCCGCAAAATCATTGTCCCGGGATGCAGCAAAGTATTCAGCTTTATGCGATGTGAACCGGAAATTGTCATACATTTTAAAGATATCAGACAGATTGGTCCGGACATTATTTTGGTCGACATAAAATGCTGAGAAGAGGGTTTTTCATTGACAGATAGAGGTAAATACATTACAATGTAGAAAAAGAAAACGCCTTAATTTTGGCAGAACGGAGGTACTAATGAAGTGTCCTTACTGCAGCCGTGAAAATACAAGAGTCATTGATTCCAGACCTGCCGAGAACAATGCAATCCGCCGCAGGAGAGCCTGTGATGAATGTGGAAGACGATTTACCACATACGAAAAGGTAGAGACGATTCCCTTGATCATTATTAAGAAAGATGAGAACCGGGAAGCTTATGATCGTACAAAGCTGGAGGGAGGCATTCTTCGTGCCTGCCATAAGAGACCGGTAAGTGCGGAACAGATTTCCGCTCTGGTGAACGAAGTAGAGAATGAGTTATACGATATGGGAGCACTTGAAATATCTTCCCAGGTTATTGGAGAAATAGTAATGAATAAGATGAAAGACCTGGATGCTGTAGCGTATGTGCGATTTGCTTCTGTTTATCGGGAGTTTAAAGATATCAATACATTTATGGACGAGCTGAGAAGCGTTCTCAAATGACAGGTGGAAATGGAGCAGGAAAATGACAAAGCTGAGTGAAGATGTAGATTTACAGAAAGCGATGAAGAGAGTCAAAATTGCAGATAAAATCAGATTGGCATGTCTGTTTATAGCGCTGCTGCTAGTATTATTTATTTTCTACGGCAATAAATTTGCCATGGAAACAACATGGTATCCTGGATTTCAGTCTTTGGCCTACGAGCTTTTGGCACTGGCAGTTATGATCATGCTGGGAGCTACCATTTTAAAAATGATATTTGCAACAGCTTATAATCAGTTGTTAAAAAAGAAAAAGCACAGTTAAGAGAGGATAATATGTTAGAACGTTTTTATCCGGATTATGAAGCCATAAGTGTATACAAAATCGATTATGAGAAATTGTACAGACAGGGCTTTCGAGGAATTATTTTTGATATTGATAATACGCTTGTTCCCCATGGTGCACCGGCAAGCAGGCAGGCTGTCAGACTGTTTCGCAGTCTTAAGGCAATTGGATTTGATACAGTTCTTTTGTCTAACAACAAAGAGCCGAGAGTAAAACCTTTCAGCGATCAGGTAAAATCCCGTTACATTTTTAAAGCGGGAAAGCCCGGGAAAGAAGGCTATGAAAAGGCAATGAAGATGATGGGGACAGATTCTGCCACAACTGTGTTTGTGGGAGATCAGCTTTTTACAGATGTTTGGGGAGCAAAGAAAGCGGGGATACGCACTTACCTTGTAAGGCCGATTCATCCAAGAGAAGAGATTCAAATCGTGCTGAAGCGGAAATTGGAAAAAATCGTACTTTATTTTTATCATCGGAGGAAAAAATCATGATAAACGGACATACCAGGACTTGCGGAGTATTCGGGAATCCTGTAGAACATACACAGTCTCCCCTGATTCATAATCACCTGGCAGAGAAAACGGGGGAAAATCTGGTCTATGTTCCTTTTCGCATCCCGCAAGGATATGTGGGAGATGCGGTAAGAGGAGCATTTGCTTTGAACCTGCTGGGATGTAATGTGACAGTGCCTTTTAAGAGCGATGTGATTCCCTATTTAAAACAGATTGACCCTTTGGCAGAACGGATTGGTGCTGTCAATACATTAGTCAGAGTAGAGGATGGTTTTAAGGGCTATAACACGGATATGCCGGGGCTTTACAGGGCTTTTGAAAGGGATGGCGTAAAGATAAAAGGCGAAGAAGTGCTGATTCTGGGGGCCGGTGGTGTTGCGAGAGCTGTAGCAGTGCTGCTTGCTGAAAAAGGTGCTTCCAGAATAGTCATTTTGAACCGTACAGTAGATAAAGCACGCAGCATTGCTGATGAAGTAAATGCGTATGCGGGCAGGAAACTTGTGGAAGTGCTGCCGCTTTCAGAATATGCTTCCCTTGGAGAAACGTTGGGTGATGGAAGCAGAAAGAAGTATCTGGTCATTCAGGCTACCAGTGTGGGAATGCACCCTAAGGTAGAGGAAGTGCTGATATCGGATAAGGCCTTTTACGAACTGGTACATACAGGTTACGACTTGATATTTAATCCGATTCAGACCCGGTTCATGGAATGTGTACAGAAAAATGGCGGAAGAGCATTTGGCGGTGCCAGAATGCTTCTCTATCAGGGAATTATTGCTTATGAACTGTGGACCGGCAAGAAAATCAGTGATGAGCTGGCTGATGAAGTATATGAGAAAATGTTGGAAGCCCTGAGGAACAAAAGATGAAATATAGTGGAAAGAAGAATCGATATCACAGAAAAGCGTACGACAGAAAGAAAGATAATCTGATACTGATCGGTTTCATGGGAAGCGGTAAAACTTCGGTGGGAGTCAGGCTTTCTTTTGTCATGAAGCGTGCTATTGAAGATACGGACAAGATGATTGAAAAGCGGGAAGGCAAGACCATCAGTACTATTTTTGCAGAAGAGGGAGAGGCGGCTTTTCGGGAAAAAGAGACTGCGCTTTTGAAAGAATTGTCCGGAACACTTCAACATAAGATTCTTTCTGTAGGCGGCGGAACACCTCTTCGGGAGGAGAATCGGAATCTGCTTAAGCAGACTGGAACAGTTGTCTATCTGAGGATTCAGCCGCAGACTGTGTATGAGAGACTGAAAGACGATGATACCAGACCACTGCTTCAATGCGAGGATCCTTTAGAAAGGATTACGAACCTGTTAAACCAGAGAAAAGATATTTACGAAGCGGCTGCAGACATTGTGGTGGATGTGGATGGTCTGGAGATGGAAGAAGTGATTTCCAAAATCCTAACAGAATATAATAAGAAGCGAGAGAGGACTAAGAAAATGAAACTGCTTGTAATCAACGGACCGAATCTGAATTTTCTGGGAATCCGTGAGAAGAGTGTCTACGGCACACAGGATTATCAGTATCTTTTGCAGATGATCGCGGATAAAGGAAAGAAAGACGGACATGATATAACAGTATTCCAGAGCAATCATGAGGGTGCTATCATCGACAGGATCCAGGAAGCTTACTTTGACGGAACAGAAGGTATTGTCATCAATCCGGGTGCCTTTACCCATTACAGTTATGCCATCAGAGATGCATTGGCAAGTATCACTGTACCCAAGGTAGAAATCCACATCTCAGACATAACCCAAAGAGAGGAATTTCGCAAGATTTCCGTGACGGCGCCTGTCTGTGATAAGCAGATTTATGGACAGGGACTGAACGGATATCTCATGGCAATCGACTTTATTGCAGGTTTTTCCAAGAAATAATTGTTTTTTTCAAAAAAAGAGTTGAAAAATTAGTGTTTTTATTATAAACTGTTATAGAATTATAACGTGAACCATATTAGGAGGAATATATTTATGATTTCTGCAGGTGATTTCAGAAATGGTATTACTATTGAAATGGACAATAATATTTACCAGATTATCGAATTCCAGCATGTTAAACCGGGAAAGGGCGCAGCTTTCGTTAGAACAAAGCTGAAGAACATCAAGAGTGGTGGTGTTGTGGAGAAGACCTTCAGACCTACCGAGAAATGCCCTCAGGCACGTATTGATAGAAAAGATATGCAGTATCTTTATGAAGATGGTGATCTGTACTACTTCATGGATACCGAGACCTATGATCAGGTTGCTTTGAATACCGATACAGTAGGTGATGCACTGAAGTTCGTGAAAGAGAACGAGATGTGTAAGGTATGTTCCCATAACGGCAGTGTATTTTCTGTTGAGCCTCCTCTCTTTGTAGAGCTGGAGATCACTGAAACAGAGCCTGGCTTCAAGGGTGATACCGCTACAGGTGCTTCCAAGCCCGCTGTAGTTGAGACCGGAGCTACCGTTTATGTACCTCTGTTCGTTAACCAGGGAGACAAGATCAAGATTGATACCAGAACAGGCGAGTACCTGTCAAGGGTATAATGCATATAACCTATCTGAAACTTGTAAGACAATGGATTTTATCATCCATTGTCTTTTTCTTTGCCTGAAGCATCATCGAATGTATAAGGCATTGTGAAAAAGATGAATTCTAGACATTCAAGGCCCTTTCGGCCGGATTTTCCACTAAGGATTTTTAAAATAAAGATTTTCCGATAAAGGATTAGGAAAGGATAATACTATGAACAGTAGAGATTTTGCTGCCAAAGTGCAGGCAGAAATTGCCGGACGACTGGGTCCGGACTATAAGGTAAGTACAAAAGAAATTGTGAAGAATAATGGCGTGGTACTGCAGGGATTGTTAATCTATAGCAAGAAACAGAATGTTACGCCTACTATCTATCTGAATGCTTTTCTGGAAAAATATGAAGAGGGAGAGTCATGGGACTCAATTATAGATAAAATTTTGATGAGCTACAGGAATGGTATGCCGACAAAACCTGTGGATATGGAATTTTTCAAAGATTTTGAAAAAGTAAAAGAGAGGATAGCATATAAATTAATTAATGCGGAAAAGAATCGGGAATTGCTCACAGAGATTCCGCATATCAGATTCCTGGATCTGGCAGTTTGCTTCTATTATGCATTTACACATGAAGCGCTGGGGGACGGTTCTATCCTGATACATAATGTACAGGTGGAAGCATGGAACACCAACACAGTGGAATTGCTGAAGCACGCGCAGAAGAATACGAGAAAAATGTTTGATGTGGAGCTGGTTGATATGGAAAATGTACTTGCTGATATAATTACACGGGAATTACCCGGAGGCAGTATAGAGAACTTTGATTTGGAAGGAATCATTCCTATGAAAGTGCTCAGTAACAGAAGACATATGTATGGTGCTGCAGTTATGATTCTTCCGGGAGTGCTGCAGGAGATTGCGGAGGAAATGAATGCCAGTCTGTACATTCTTCCCAGTTCGGTGCATGAAGTGATACTGATGATTGATACCGGACAGGAGCAGGCGCAAGTCTTGCAGGAGATGGTGAGGGAAGTCAATGAGACTCAAGTCTTACCGGAAGAAATCCTTTCTGATCATGTATATTATTATGACAGGGATAAAAAGGAAGTCTGTATCCTTGCGTAGCTGACAGGGAAGGTCACTTTCGCTCAGGAGAGAGTGACCTTTTCCGATGAAATTATAATTCTGGTAAAAAGTAGAAAAAAGTTTAAAAATGTTGTTGACAAAATCAAAACGTAGTGATACACTATATAACGTTGTTGCGGTGAAATAAATCGACTGGATGCGACAAATAATTTGAGAAAAGATAAAAAAGTTGTTGACAGAACTCGAAAACTGTGATATGATATCGAAGTTGTCGCGGGAAATGAAACAACCGCGAACGATAAAAACTTAAAAAGTTTAAAAAAGTTGTTGACAAAACAGAAAACTTATGA